>CAYUQQ010000112.1:0-1535 GCA_964446905.1 uncultured Candidatus Peribacteria bacterium | reverse complement strand
TACACCGACAAGCTGGCTGAAATTTTATTGGAGAAAAATATAGCTTATGGCGATTGATTAAAAAATACATTAAAATTAATAAAAGAATACGATAAAAAAAATTCAAAATCTAGTATAATTTTATTACTTTGAGCATGAAATATAGATGAATTAAGATATAAAATTAATTAAAAAATATGCAATACAAAATTTTTTGATGTAAAGTAAATAAATATTTTGCAGAAAAATGGTTAAATTCAAAAGAGCTTAAAGATAAAACTTGAGTTTTTGTAGCCACATGTGTTGTTACAGATAATGCAAAAACAAAATGGATAAAATTTATAATAAATGAAATTAAAAAATTAAAAAAATGAAAAATTTATTTAACTTGATGTTGAGTTTTAAAAAAATGAAAAATAAATAAAGATTTTTATAAAATATATACCGAATTATCTAAATTTAAAGATAAAATTGTTTTATTAAAAGAAAATTCAAAAAATATTTTTCAAAAAAATATTTATACAAGAAAAAATATAATGATTCAAAATTGATGCGATAATAATTGTACTTTTTGTATGACTATTTTGGCAAGATGAAAACATAAATCTAGAGATAGCAAATCTATTATTGAAGAAATTTATAATTTTGAAAAAAATTGATGAAAAGAAATTGTAATAACCTGAATAAATATTTGAGCTTATTGATGTGATAATACTAGAAATTTTAAAAATTCAAAATTTGCAAATCTTTTAAAAAAAATTTTAGAAAAAACAAATATTCCAAGAATAAGAATTAGTAGTATTTGAATTGAATATATAAATAAAAATTTAATTAAATTATTTGAAAATACTCGTATTAATCCACATTTTCATTTATCTATACAATCATGATCAGATAAAATTTTAAAATTAATGAATAGAAACTATTTAAGAAAAAATATAACAGAAGTACTTAAAAAATTAAACTCTTTAAAAAGAGATGATTCGGTATTTATAAGTATTGGTGCTGATATTATAGTATGATTCCCCGGAGAAGAAGAAAAAGATTTTAATTATTCTCTTGATTTTATTAAAAAATTTAATATTACAAAAGCTCATATTTTCCCTTTTTCTTCTCATAAAAAATATTCTACTGTACCAGCTTCTAGATTACCAAATCAAATTAATGAAAACTTAAAATTAAAAAGAGTACAAAAATTAAAAAAAGAATCTGACTTAATAAGATCTCAATTTATTCAAAAAAATAAATGAAAAATATTAAATATTTTAATAGAAAAATTAAAATGAAAGACTTTTTCTTGATGGAGCGAAAATTATATTGAATTAAATGAATCTAATTTTAAACCTCTCACTTGAGAAAAAATAAAAGTTTGAGAAATTATAAAATGAATTTTTATTTAAAATAGGCTCAAACAGATTTAATTCTTAGTTTTCTCAATTCAAAAATCTTTTAAATTAACCTAATTATCAGCACAATGAAACTATTGATTAATTTTAATTAGATATACAAAATAATTTTAAAAACATTAATTTTCTTAAAATAAAAATATTTATTAA
>CAYUQQ010000111.1:0-1698 GCA_964446905.1 uncultured Candidatus Peribacteria bacterium | reverse complement strand
TATCATAAATTAATCTTTAATTAAATTATAAAATATAATTATTTTTTTGTCAAAATTTGCGATATTTATTTAAAAAAAATATAATCTAAATTGAAATGAATTTTTTTATTGATTTTTTAAAATCTATTTTATTAACTTCTATTGTAGATATTAATATATTTATTTCTTTTTTTTTATTAAAATAAGTATTTTTATAAAATTTTATAAAAATACTTATTTTTTATGAAGAAATTTTTTTAGATATTCTTTAAATTTGTTTTTTTAAAATAATCTAAAAAAATAGAATATTTTTAATATTCTATTTTTTTTGTAAATTAGATTAATTTAATTTATTATATTTTGTTGATCCAATCAAGTATTGGAATTCTGTTCTTTTTTAACTCAGATTTCATTTAAAGCATCTTCTTCTGTAGCTAATACGCTTATAATTGTTGTAATACCAACTAATTCTAAAGTATCTTTTACCTCATTTGTCATGTTTGTTAAATACATAACTCAATTATTATCTTCTATATTTGAAAATATATCAGCTATATATCAAATAGATTTAGAATTTAAATATTTTAATCAAGATAAATTAAAAATTAATTTTTTACCTGTCCATTCTCAAATAGCATTATATATAGCAGTAAAAGTTTTATCTGCATTTGTTTCATCTAATTCTCAAATAAATTCAAAGATATCAATATTATCAATTGTCCTTTTTTTTATATCTATAGATGTATTCATATTAAATTAAAGTTATAAAGTAAATTTTATTTGATTTATATAATTTTAACAGATTTAATAAATTATTGCAAATATTATTGAATATATTTTTTTTTCAATAAACTTATTAAGTAGTATTATATATAATTTTTATTTAAAATCAATGGAAATTAAAAAAATTGAAATATTAGAAAATAACTATAAAGAAATTGAAGAACAAATAGATAGCATATTAAATATGCAAGAATATTCTTCTATATGGCAAACAATAAAATGGAATAAAATGCTAAAAAAAACAAATTATATTAATAAAGGTATTTTTGTATGAATTTATGATAATAATGAATTAAAATCTTATTTAATTTTGGAAAAGAGATTAATTTGATTTTGATTTTTTTGATTATTTTGTATTTGATGACCTGTGTTTAATGATAAAAAATATATAAAAATTTTATTAGAATTTTTAGAAAATTTAACTAGAGAAGAGAAAGTTGTTTTTACACAAATAGAATCTGTGAAATTAATTGATATAAAAAATTTTAAAACAAATTTTAAATATTGATATTATAAAAATTTTATATTAAAAAATACGATTTTTATTAATTTAAAACAAAATGAAGAAGAAATACTTAAAAATATGAAACCAAAATGAAGATATAATATACGTTTATCTGAAAAAAATAATGTAAGTATTAAAATGGTTGAAAATAATAATGAAAATTTAGATATATTTTATAATTTAATTTTAAAAACTAGCTTAAGAGATAAAGTTTATATTAATTCTAAATTATATTTTAAAGAGTTTTTAAATTATTTATATAAAAATAATTTATGATGATTATATTTTGCAGAAAAAGATAACATAATTATTGCTTGATGAATTTTTGTGTTTTTTAAAAAAATATGATTTTATTATTATTGAGCTAGTTTACAGCATGAGTATAAAAAATTTATGGCACCATATTTGATACAATGGGAAGCTATTAAGAT
>CAYUQQ010000110.1:0-1762 GCA_964446905.1 uncultured Candidatus Peribacteria bacterium | reverse complement strand
TTATTTGATTAAAATCATAGAATTGAGTGTACTAAAAAAAAGAAACTTGACAAATGATTCAAAATTATATTATTCAAATTAATATATCTAATAAGAATTAGTTTCATTTTTTTTAAAACCTTTTAAGTCAGACTAATTTTTGCTACCGCAAAAAATAGTCTGACTTTTCTTAAGTATAGTTTCAAAAAATCACAAAAAATTTCCAAAATTCAAAAAATCAATATACTTTGGTAACTTTTTATATTTTAAAGTAAAAACGATTGATTATTTATGTTTAAAATTATTGTTATATCAGATTCTTATTCTCATTTTGATTGACCAATAAAAGAATATTTTAATAGATTAAAAAATATTTCTATAATTAAAATTAAACCAGAAAAATGAAAAAAAATAGATATTATTATAAAAAAAGAAACAGAAAAAATTAAAAATTTTTTAGAAAAAGAAAGATGATATAATATATATCTTGATATAAATTGATCTTATGTTTCTACAGAAGATTTATTTAATTTTATAGAAAATTTAAAACAATCTAATTCAAAAATTAATTTTATAATTGGTTGAGCTTATTGAATTAATTTAAATATTTTGGATAAATATATAAATAAAAAAATTTCTTTAAGCAAATTAACTTTACCTCATAATCTTGCTTTTCTTGTTTTATTAGAGCAATTATATAGAATAGAAACAATTAAAAACTGATCATGATATCATCATTAAAAATGATTATAAAATAAATTATATTTATAAAAAATTGATAAACAAACTAATTATAGGAAAATTTAAAGTATTTTTAAAAATAAAAAAACCGAAAAATAATTTATATTAAATATACTCTAAAATTATTTATTAAAAATTAATACATATTGATTAATACATTATGAAACAAATTTTTGAAAACAAAATTATAAATATTGATAAAAATTATTTTGATAATAAATATGTTTTTAGTGTACCAAAAAATTTAAAAGCAGATTTTGAAATAAATATTACAAAATTATTAAAAAAATATAAAAATGAAAATATAAATTATAAAAAAAATTACAAACTTTGGAATGAAGTTTACTCTCCAAAAAAAGAACTTGAAATTTTCGAAGAAATTTTTACAAAATCATTAAAGAAAAATAAAAAAATTCATATATCAAACATTAGTTTAATTGAAGAAATTTTAATTATTAAAAAATTATATTTTGATTTATGATATTTTAATAAAGAATTAAATTGTTTTAATATAGATTTTAAAAATTGTCCTATTACAATCTGAGTAAATATAAGAAATCTTATTTATAGTTTTAAAGATTATAAAAATAAAAAAGAAGAAATATTTTTTATACCCCCACCTAGAGAACCAAAACATCAAAAAGCTTTAAAATGAGGAATTAATTCTTGAATAATTTCTACAATTACTTTAAATGATATAAAAAAAGAAAGTTTACATTTATTGGAATTAATTAAAACAGAAAAAATTAATTTATTAAAAATAAGTAAAAATTTTTATTATAATTTTAAAAAAATAGGTTTTACTATTAAAGAAGAAATTCAATTATTAATAGAAACAAAATAATCGTATTATAAAAATAAATTTAAAAATTAAAACATTTTAATTTTTAAAAAAACAATAAATATGTTATAATCAATATTATTAATTATATTTTAAAATTAATTTAAATAAAATTATATAGAATATAAACTATATTTTTATGATCAAAAAGATTTTTTTATTAATTATTTTAATATTATCTGTTAATATTTCTTATGCAGA
>CAYUQQ010000109.1:0-1779 GCA_964446905.1 uncultured Candidatus Peribacteria bacterium | reverse complement strand
CTTTTTAGGTATGAAATATTGAGAGAAAAATATTTATAAGTAAAAGAAAAGATTTATTATTTTATTTTTTAAAAATCATTTTTACTGTCTATATCAAAAAGTATTTCTATTTTAAATATATAATTTTCATCTAATTAAAATTATTCAATTAACATAAATAAGATATTAAATATATTTTTTATTTTTTCAATTTTTTTTAAATTATTCCCATAGTAGATATAATACATATTGTGATTTTTCGTAAATTAGTTTTGTATTTTATTAAAAGATTTAAAACTTAGTTAAATTTATAAATTTTTTATTGACAAATTATATTTTTTATTATTCTATATTATTATAATTTTTAATTAGTAATTATTATGCGAAATTTAATATACACAGATGATAATTTAGAATCTTTAGAAAAACAAAAACGAGTTTTAGAAAAAAAGAAAGAACAAGCCTTATTATTAAAAGATATTATTCCAAGCATAAAAGAAAAGGATAAGGTTCTTGAGCAAAATATTTATAAATTGATTCATTCTATACAAAAACAAATTGATACAATAATTTTTCAGATTAATGATATTAAAACTTGAATTTCTATAATTGAAGAAAGCAAAAAAGAACAATTGCTAAAAAATTTTCCGAAATGATCATTACAAAAACCACCTCATATTTCAACTCATAAATTACAAGAAAGTATAATACCTAAAAATAATAAATTTTATGAAATTCAATGACTTTTATCAGATTCTCAAGATTATTATAATTTGTGAGATAATATTTCAAGAAATAGGGCAAATGAACTTACAAAGTTTACTATATTAAATCCAGAGCGTATATCTGATAATTTACTTATAAAATTAGGTTTTATTTATTCTAAAGATTTTAAAAATTTGTCTCAAGAAGAAAAATTAAAACGAAAAAAAGAATCAATAGATAGATTAAAAAATATAATTGAAAATAGTATAAATTTGACTATAAATTGAGATAATAAAACAACATGAAGAATTCAAATGATAAATTCTATTAATGAACCTTCTTTTTGAAAAATAATTTGTTTTCAAACTCTTAGATTTTTGGATTCAGAAAACCAAAGTTTTTATGAAAAAATTGCTTTAATTTTTGATGATATTTATGATTGTTATAGATCTCAGTTACATACAAGTAATAAATTAAAAGATATAGAAAAACAAATGCAAGAAATATGATTAATACTTGTTAATTTAATACAGATTTGGAAAGATGAAAATATTTCAAAAAAAAGCAAAAAAGAAAAACTTAATAAAATTATTAAAGATTTAAAAAAATTTGAAAAATATTATATACAAAGAGCGTCTCAAAATAGATTAAAAAAAGTAAATTTTAAACATTTATGAAATGATAAATCACTTTTGGAATGAGCCAAAAATGATATTAAAAAAGCTTATTTAACCATACTTTCTCAAAGAATGAATATAGATAAACAATCTAAAATATTAGATTTTATAATAAAACAAGAGGATGTAAATTGGAATACTGTTTATGATAGATTTTTAAAAATTATAGATAAATTTGATCAAGAAGATTTGATATTATGTTTTGATAATGTTATTTTTTGAAATAATTTAAAATTAAATGATATTGATATAAAAGAATTTTTTAATAAATGAGAGAATAAAAAATTACTAAAAGATATAAAAAATGTTTTAAATTCTTATAAAATAATGGGAATAGATAAATTTTGTCCTAGTCCATTTCTAGAATTTCATTATGAAATAGAAAAATTAAATATTAATTTAAAATCTTCTCTAAATT
>CAYUQQ010000108.1:0-1854 GCA_964446905.1 uncultured Candidatus Peribacteria bacterium | reverse complement strand
TCTTGAAAAAGGAATAATAAAAAATCCTCCTAATTTACCTTTAAGAAATTATAATATTAAAGCTGCTCTTGAAAAGAAATTCAAGAAAAAAGTTGAAGTTTGCAATGATGCTCATTCTGTTGCATTTGCTGAATTGAAATTAGGAGTTAAGAAAAAGAACTTTATTGTATTAACAATTGGAACAGGAGTTGGAGGAGGAATAATAATTGATGGAAAATTGTATGAAGGGCAAGGATATGGTGGAGAGATGGGACATATTATATTAGATAATGCAAAATCTTTTGAAAAATTAGTTGGATGGAAATACACTAAAGAATTATCTAAAAAAGCATTTGGAAAAGAATTAATACTCCAAGAATGATCAAATATTCAATTCTCATAATAAAATCCATAATCTGAATCATTTAAAAACTTATTTTTAAGTTTTTTTAAAAGTTTAATTGAGAACTCATTAAAATTTTTATTATAATAAGTATTTTTTGAATCATTACAATAATGTGTTTTTAAATACTTACTAGTAGTTATTAATCAATAAATTTTTATCTCATTAACATTATTTTTTATTAATGTATCTATCGTAAAAATAAATTTATTTATATTATCTGATTTTAATCACCTAATTAAATGTATTATTAAGTTATCAAATTTATTTTTTTTAACGGCATTAATTGAATCTATAACCTTATCTTTTGAATCGATTCCTCTATTCATTAAACTTAGGACTTCTGAATCTAAGGATTGAACTCAAAAATGAATAGTTTCAAATCATATTTTTTTTAACATTAATAATTTATCTTCCGAGGTACTACTAGGTCTAAATTCAATTCATTTATAAGATCAATTTTCAAATTCAAAACATTCAAAAAAAACAGTAAACAGTCTTTTAATTTGAGATGTAGTTAATATACTAGGAGTTCATCCTCAAACTGATAATGACTTAAATTTTATTCCCTTAAAAACTGGTGAATAAAATTTAAATTTTTCAATTAAATAATCAATATATAAATCAGTTGTTTTTTTAATATTTTTAACCAATAATTGTTTATAATAAACACAAAAATCGCAAAATTCCTGACAATAAGGTATATGAATATAAATTTGCATTTTTGACTTATTTTTTCATTCATGAATATCATTTACAACATATTTCCAGTTTTCTAAGATATCTCTATCCGAAAAAAAATTCTCTTTATAATTACTAGAAGATCTAAATAAATGTATTAAATCATAATTCTCAATACAATTTAAGTATTCATTAAAATAAAATAAATCTTTTTTTATATTTGGAATATTAATATTATTTTTCATTTTGAAAAATTAAAAAAATTTGATTATTTAATTATTTTAAGCTTATTTATTTAAGAGATATGTTATATCTTCTCTCTCTAAACTACTTTACAAGTATATCTATATAAATATTTTTGCAAGTTTTAATCTGTCGTTATACCTATCATACCATTTCAAATCTGTCCACTTTTATTAAACTCTAGAAACTTATAAAAATGTGTTAAATAATTTTTTTATTCTAATCATATAATTAAGTGTACTAAAAATAAAG
Organism: uncultured Candidatus Peribacteria bacterium; assembly: GCA_964446905.1. Classification (GTDB taxonomy): domain Bacteria; phylum Patescibacteriota; class Gracilibacteria; order BD1-5; family UBA2023; genus CAYRGR01. The sequence goes on along the minus strand of CAYUQQ010000108.1, from coordinate 296 downwards.
CTTACTATCCAAAGATTAACATTTTTAATAAGATTTAATTAAAGTAAAACTCAATTTTATATATGTAACTGACAATATTTTATTCAACATAATCAGAAAAATTAAGAATAATAAAGTCTTTATATGTAATATATTTTATTTTTCCCTTTAAAAATTGTAAACCATTTTCCATTATATTAACCTTAAATCAAGTATTAATTAATTTTATATATATATTTTTATTCATTAAACTATTTTTATTTAAAAGATGTCAACAACTAAATTTTCATCCTAACTCTTTTATCCAAGATCAATCT
>CAYUQQ010000107.1:0-1995 GCA_964446905.1 uncultured Candidatus Peribacteria bacterium | reverse complement strand
GTATAATGATTTCAGATTCTTTATTAATTTCTTGCTCTTTTTTTGTTTTTTTAAAAATTTTTGGACTTTCTAATTTAGAAATTTCTTCAAAAGAATAATGCTCACTTCTAATTTTTAAAACTTTTGCACTAATAAGTTTGTTTAAAAATAAATTTAATTCTTGTATAACTAAATATAATTCTTTAATTTCATTATAATTATTGTTTTTTAAAAAATTTTTAAAATTAGATATTATCTCATTTATTGTAACAAGTACATATAAAAAAGAATCATCTTCATTTTCTAGTTCTATTTCATGTAAAAGATTTGCTTTAGCTTCAGTTATAGAAAATCATTGTTTTGGATTTTTTAAAAAATCTGTAAATCATTTTAATGTTAATTGTAATTTAAAAATTGTTTTTAATATTAAAGATTTTATATTATTAGAACGAAGCATTACATATCATTTTATTATTTTATCATTAACAATTTCTTGTTTTTTAGCGGCATCAATTATTCATGATATAGAATTTTGAAAAATATCTATAATTTTTTGTATATCTTCAGAATATAAATTTCATTTATTTAAAAAATTTTTATTTAGACATTCTGTTTCATTTAAAATCAAAGAAATATCTGTTGTATGTTTTTGTTGGCAAATAACAGCGACATCATCTCAATTTTTTGCTATTAATGATTTTGCAAAATTACTTTCTGATAAAAATAAATCTGTAGAATTATCTTCCATAATACTTTACTTATTAAGTAAATTAATATAATAAATTAACTTTATTGATTTTTTTTAAAAATCAAATCAAAATTTGACTTTTTTAAAACTTTACTTTTTATGAAAAAAATATTTATTATTTGAATTGGTGGTATATGAATAAGTGCTGTAGCTAGATATTATAATAATATAGGATATAAAGTTTCTTGATCAGATAAATGTGATAGCGAGCTTTTAAAAAAAATGGAACTAGAATGAATTAAAATTTATATATGACATAATGCAAAAAATTTAGATAAAAATACAAATCTTGTAATTTATAGTTGAGCTATTATTACTGAAGCAGATCTTACAAAAGAAAAAAATTTAATCACAAATCCAGAATTAAATAAAGCCAAAAAATTATGAATTAAAAATATAAGTTATCCTGAGGCTTTGGCTGAAATAGTAAATTCAAAAAAATTAATTGCAGTTTGTGGTACTCATTGAAAGTCTACTACTACATCAATGATTTGATGGATATTAAAAGACTCAAAATTTGATAGCTCAGTAATAGTATGAACCCAAGTAAAACAACTAAATAATTCAAATTTTTATTTTTGAAAATCAGATTATTTTGTAATTGAAGCTTGTGAGTATAAAAGATCTTTTCTTAAATATAATCCTTATATAACAGTAATTACAAATATTGAAATAGATCATCTTGATTATTATAAAGATCTAAAAGATTATATTAGTGCTTTTAAGCAATTTCAAAATCAAACTAATTGAATTATTGTTTTAAATTGAGATGACAAAAATTGTTTAAAATTAAAAAATAATAAGAAAAAACAGATTTGGATAAATTCTGAATTTTATAAAAATAATAAATTATTAAATTGAAAATTAAATCTTAAAATTCCTTGAAAACATATTGAATTTGATGCTTATCTTGCTTTTGCTGTAACAAAATTAATTTGATTGGATGATAATTATATTATTAAAAAATTAAATTCTTATAATGGTGCCTGGAGAAGATCTGAAATTATCAAAACAACTAAATTTTGAAATATTTTAATGAGTGATTATGGTCATCATCCTACAGAAATAAATTTAACACTTCAGGCTATAAAAGAAAAGTATTTTGATAAAAAACTTTTTGTAATTTTTCAACCACATCAATATTCTAGAACTATTGAATTGCTTAGATGATTTAAAAAATGTTTTGATTTTGCTGATAAAATAATAATTTCAGATATTTATTTTTCTCGTGATAAACAAGAAGATGTTTTGATTATGCCACCAGAAAA
>CAYUQQ010000106.1:0-2109 GCA_964446905.1 uncultured Candidatus Peribacteria bacterium | reverse complement strand
TTTTTTGACTATTAAAAAAATTTATGATATTATATTTAAAATATAAAATAAATATAAATTAAAATGACTGAAATAGAAAATATCAATATAAATACAAATAATATTGAAGAACTTATAGATTCTTTGGATAATAAAATATTATTTGATAATAATCAAATTAGTGAAATTGAAGAAGAAAAAATTGATAATGAAAATGATTTTCTAAAAGAAATTATTACTATTCAAAAAAATAAAAATACCTGATTCTTTAGTTTTAAAAATCTTTATAAGAATTTTAAATTTGTTTTTTATTATATTTCTTTATCTACATTTATATTTATAATTTTACTTATAATTACTAATTATAATGCATATTCAAAAATTATATATACATATATAAATCCAGATTATTTAAAAAATGCTAATAATAATCTTATTAAAACATTAAATGAATCAAAAATTAAAATTTATGCTGAAAACATATTTATATCTGAAGAAAAAAGAAAAGAACAAGAAGAAAAAATAATAGAAAAATTAAAAAATGAGTGAAATACACTTAAAAAGATTTATTTTTCTCCAAAAAAATTAATTTCATATTATAAAGATATAAATTTAGATTTAGATATTATCCCATATGAAAATAGAATTTTAATACCAAAAATAGGTAAAAATGTGCCCCTTGTAGATGTAAATATAGATAATAAAGATATAAAAAATATAGATAATATATTTATGAATGAATTATCAAAATGAGTTATTAGACATCCTAAAACATGAATGCCATGAAAAGAATGAAATGTTTTTATCTTTTGACATAGTTCAAATTATCCATGGATAAAATGAGATTATAATGATGTTTTTGCTTTATTAGATAATTTATATTTTTGAGATGAGGTTATTATATATTATAATCAAAAAAAATATGTTTATATAATAAAAGAAAAAAAGGTTATAAAACCATGAAATAATAAAATATTAAGTAGAGAAGAATGAAAAAAAGAATTAACACTTATGACTTGTTGGCCTGTATGAACTACATTAAATAGATTAATTGTTATTTGAGAATTAAAAGAAATTAAATAATTTAATTAATATTCTATGCAAATATTGTCTTATAAATTTAATTATAATCCAAAAAATTTAGAGTTTTTTAATCTTAATATTTTTAATGATAAAAATTTTGATATACAAATATTGTTAATTTATTTATTAATTATATTAATTTTTATAATCATAAATATAATTTTTCCATATATTTATTGATTTATATTAGTAATAAAAGAAGAGATAAAGAAAAATGAAAATAAAAATAAAATTAAAGAACTTATATTAATGAAAGAAATTCAAGATGAATTAGAAAACGAAATGGAAAATACATTATTAAATGCTGCTTTAATAGAAAAAACTAACATTATTAAATAATTTGATTAAATTTATAAGTAAATTTGGTTTTTCTAAATTTAAGATCCTTTAAAATAGATTAGCTCAAACTATATATAAACATAAATCAACTTAATTTAAATATATTTTTATAATTCTATTCAAGAATTTGTTAATTTATATGTATTTTTTTCACTTATAAATAAAGTTTCTGCTAGATTAATGGTAGTTTTTAAATCTTTTATTTTTTCGTAAACTATTTTTAAAATAGTAGAATCTTTTTTAATGTTAATTGGATTTGGATATTTAATATTTAATAAAATTACTCAAGGTTCATTAGAAATGTTTATAATTTCAGATTCTTTATTATCAGATAAAAAATTAGTTAATTTTAAATTATTTGAATCAAATAATAAAGAAAATCTAATTTCAGATACGGCATTTATTAAAACATTATTTTTTAAAAAAATTATATTAGATCATTTTATAGAAGGTTCTAAATAAATATCTTTATCTATCTCTTTAATAGAAGTTTGATTTATATTTTTAACAGAAGTTTGTAATTTAGATCAAATATTTGTATTAAAAAGCAAAAAATTAACACATAAAGCAAATATAAAAGCAAAACTAATTATACTTATATTTTTTTTAATTTTTTGTTCTTTATATTCTTTAAAAAAATTTCTCATATAAAAAATAATTTATTATATATAATATATATGATATATTATAAAAATACTTTATTTAGTC
>CAYUQQ010000105.1:1067-2195 GCA_964446905.1 uncultured Candidatus Peribacteria bacterium | reverse complement strand
AAAATATCATAGATAATGAAGAAATAAAACACTGCATACTAAAAGCAAAAGAAAATGCAGAATTATTAATTTGAGAATAAAAATTTAATGAATACTAAGTATTAATGAATAGTTTAAAATGAGTAGATTATCAAGATGCAGCTAATATATATTTAGAAATAGCAAAATTTACTAATAATCTAAAAGAAAAGGAAGATTGTATTAATAAAACAAAAAATATTGCTCAAAAATTATGAATTTGTTTAACTTATAGTGATTTTATTTTAAGTCATATGTCCTTATTATTACCTATACATTGTAATAATGTAATTCGTATTTATTTAGAAATTGCAAAAATTACTGACGATTTTAAAGAAAAAAGAAATTGTATTAATATAGCAAAAAATTGAGCCATATTATTAAGTAATATCAAAGAATTTAATTGGTTTGCTATTATAAATAAAGAAATTGCAAAAATTACTGACGATTTTAAAGAAAAAAAAGAATCTTTAAAAAATATTTTATCACACACAGATATTTTATTTGAAATAAATGAAATGAATTTTTATTTTGAAAGAATTAAAGATTTATGAAATTTTACAAATAAAATTCCAGAATAAAAATATCTTTATTGTTCTTATCAAACAAATATATAGATAGAAACTATGAAATAAACTAATATAAATTATATTTTAATAATTTATCATCAAAAAAATAAAAGAAAAAAATATTTAAAATTTCTATCTTTTATTTACACAGTTTATTTTATAGCCTCAATAACCTATCCTTTATAATCAATAAAGATTATAAAAATGTGCCTATAATAAAGTTAAATAATTATATTAAAATTCCTTATAAAAAGCCAAAATCCAACTAAAACTGTATTTTTTCTACATTTTTTCAATATTTTTCTTTGATAATGCTTTTAATATATCGGCATATTTTTTTAATGCCAATTTATGATAAAAAAAGCGATAAATTATATTGGATGAAAAATATTAGAACATAGATTCTCATGAACTGTAGAATTTTTAAATAAAAGTTTAAACTGAAAAAAAAGGAAAACTTGAGAAGATTTGTTTTTGCATTCATATAGAATGTTTAAAAATTGTCTTAGATCAGGAATTTATGATGAAATTATTTTAAATA
>CAYUQQ010000105.1:0-1057 GCA_964446905.1 uncultured Candidatus Peribacteria bacterium | reverse complement strand
ATGATGAAATGTGTGAGAAGAATTTAATTGCATATTTTAAATAGTTTATTATTGCATGATATAGTGGAAGATGGAGAACTTGATGTGGAAGAAATACAAAAACAATTTGGTTATGATGTATCACTAATAGTACTATGACTTACAGGAGTAGATAAAAATAAAGTTAAATTAGAAAAATCTAAATATTTTGAAATATTTAAAAAATATTGTGATTTTAATTGGAGAGTTCCTTTTGTTAAATTGTTTGACTGTATCGATAATTTGGAAACAATTTCTGGATTAAATCCAGAAAAACAACAAAAATTTATAAAGGAAAAAAAAGAAATATACTTACCAATTTTAAAAAATCACAAAAATAACATTCCTTACGAAATGAGAGAAATTTATGTGGAGAAATTAAATGATTTAAAAACTCTACTTCAATAAATTTCTTTCTTTTTTCAATATTTTTCTAGTTTTTTATTTATAAAATTTTAATATTAATTTTTTAATTTAATTTTATGTTAAACAAAATAAAACCATTAAAAGAAAAATTTAACACGACATTTTATAAACAAAAAATTCTTTTTTTGCTAAGAAATGATAAAGAAGTTTTAGCCAAAAAACTTATTAAACATATAGCTAAAGAGGAATATATAGAAAATAACAATATTCCTTGATTATATTCTTTTTTCAGCCCAATTTATGACGAATTATTTTATGAGATAATGTTTGAAAAAATACATATAACAAACTCAACTAAAGTACTTTTAGAAAGATTAGCATTACCATTAGAAAGGTTTGAAAATAAAGAAAGAAGTAAAATAATTAGTAAAATAAAATAATTTTTATGAAAAACGATCTATTAATTAACCTATTTTCTTTTTATTACTATTATTTTTATAAAAATAGAGGGACTTTTTATTATTGTTTATAAATAACACTACAACATTAACTAATAAATATTAAAAAATAAAAAAATGAGAAATTATTGCTACTGAATGAAACAAAAATATTATTTTAGATAAAAACAAAATTATTGTAATGCCACGTCCTGATGGATTAAGTGAATTAAAAA
>CAYUQQ010000104.1:0-2277 GCA_964446905.1 uncultured Candidatus Peribacteria bacterium | reverse complement strand
TTTCTTCATATAATTCATCTGATAATATCAAAATATTATTTGCAAATCAAGAAGATATTTCAGGAGAGCTCATAGCAAGTTCTATTTGTCATTTTTTTACGTCTGGAATATCTTTTTTGTCAACATGAATCCATGAAGAAGGAACTTGTAAATTAAAATTATTTCAATTATATTTTTGAAGTACAGAATCATCTGTATTAGTATTTCAACAAGAAATAATTAAAAATAATGTTAAAAGTAATAAAATATTAAAAAATTTTTTCATAAAAATTTATTAAAAAATTAAATTGAAATCAAAGATGAGTTAATATTATAAATATATAAATAAAAAAAATTATAATTCAAATAAAATATTTTAAAATTAATAATTTTTCAAAATTTATAATAATAAACATCATAATTATATTATATAACATAATTAATATAGAAAAAATAAAAATAGGATATATAAAAAATAATATTTTTGATGTTATTTCTAATTTAAATCATCATAATACAAAAAGATACATTAAAAAATAAAAAAAAGCACTAAATATAAAAAATATTTTACTAATATTTAATTTTATTAAAATATAAAAAATATTATTATCTCAAAAAATTTTAAGTTTAATTTTTTTGAATAAGTTTAATTTTTCCATATATTTATTTTAAATTGATTTTATTACATAAGTATATAATATATATTATATTAATTTTTAATATTATATAAAAAAATGTCATTAACACAAATGCAAATTAAACATATTGCAAATTTATCTAGACTGGATTTAACAGATGAAGATCTTATTAAATATTCCAAAGATTTAAATTCTATTGTTGATTATATAGATAAATTAAATCAAATAAATGATAATAATTTAAAAGAAATTTCTTTAAATGAAAATAATATTTTACCATTAAGAGAAGATGTAATTTGAAATAAAGAAATTAATACAAAAACATTGTTATCTTGTTCTAAAAAACAAATTATAAATGATCAAATTACTATAGGGAATATTATGAATTAATTTTATACTCAAACAGATCTGGTTTTTTAATCTAAAAAAATTATTTAAGTATATATTTTTTATTAAGACTTATGTTATTTTCTTTAAATCTTAATAATTTTAAGAATCATAAAAATATAAATCTTGAGTTTTCTAATCAAAATATTATTTATTGATCAAATTGATCATGAAAAACTAATATTTTAGAAGCAATTTATTTATTAACAAATACTTATTCTTTTTTGAATAAAAATATTATAGAGTTAGTAAATAAATCTGAATGAAGCATGATGATTTCATGAAATATAAAAGAAGAAAATAATTTAAAAAATGTTAAAATTACATATGATAGTGAATTAAAAAAAATGAATTTTATTTTAAATAATACAAGTATATATAAAATAAAATATCTTTCTTTAATAAAAACAACTTCTATCTTTTTTTCTCCTTTTGAAATTAATATTATGTATTTATGACCTAATTTTAGAAGAGATTTTTTTGATGAAATTTTAAATTTAACTTTTTTAAATTTTTGAAAAATAAAAATAGATTATGGTAAAATTTTAAAAAATAGAAATAAAGTATTAAAAAATATTTATGAAAAAAAAAGCAATATAAATGAACTTAGTTTTTGGAATAAAGCTTTTATTGATATATCTATAAAATATTACGAATATAGAATTAAATTTATTGATTTTATTGAGAATAATTTAAATTTTTTAGAAAATATTTTAGACAATAAATATTGTTTAAGTTTTAATTATGAAACAAAAATAAATTTAAATAAAATTTATGATTCTATACTAAATTATTTAGAAAAAAATACAGATAGAGATATTATTATATGACATACTTGTGTTTGACCACATTTAGATGATTTTTGTTTTAATGTAAAATTTAATAATAATTTATACAAAACAAATTCTTATTTATCTTTATGAGAAAATAAAAGTTTATTAATTTGATTAAAATTTTTACAAATTTTATTTTTACAAATTTATAATAAAAATGATATTATTTTGCTTTTAGATGATATTTTTTCAGAGTTAGATGATAATCATATATCGTTAATTATGCAAAAATGTATAAATTATCAAACTTTTATTAGTACTCAAAATGTACCAAAATTTCTTGATTTAGAAGCAAAAATTAATAAATTAAAATTAATTTAATAATAAAAAACATTATTTGTAAAGTCCAATATTTTGTTATAAATGAAATTTATTGTACAATATAAATATATTATTATTTATTTATAAAAATATGAAAAAAATTATTTTAATTATATGAC
>CAYUQQ010000103.1:0-2292 GCA_964446905.1 uncultured Candidatus Peribacteria bacterium | reverse complement strand
TTATTTATCAACTTTAGTTCATGAATTTATTGGAATCTATGTGCGAAAGTTGAGAATAATAATTTAATTAAAAAACATATAAAAAAAGATTTTGATGCAATATTTTTAGAAAAACCAACAAAAATTATAGTTAGATCACCAATATCTACAGAAGAAAAATTAAAAGCAATTTTTCAAATAGAAAGTTTATATAGAAACTACAGTATTAGCAAAAATGAATATAAATCAGAATTAAAACATTTATTTAATAATCAAAATAGATACTCAAATATATATTCAAAAACTGAAGATAGCATAGATGCAACAATGCAGATTATGATCCAAGCTATTGGTAGACTTCATAGAACTAATTCTAATAGTGATATGTTTTTATTCATAGATAATGAATTAACTAAAATTATAAGCAAGTTTAAAAATGATGAAATACCACTTTTGCCCTCTACTTTAAAACTTCTACATCACTATAAAAATGATAATCTCAATGAAAATTCAATGGATGAAATAAGATTTGAAAATGAATTAAATCAGTTAACAAAAGAATTAAATAATCTAATAAAATATTCATTAATAGTTTTCAAAAATCCTATAAATGAAGAAAATTTGTCTGAATTACAAAAAATATGGAATGGCATAAGGAAATTCTTTCTTAAAAATCCTACTATAAAATCAATTCATGATGCTAATTTAAAGGAGCATTTAAATATAAATGAAATTTGTCATATAGAAACTAAAGATAAAAAATATATATGCTATCAATCAAATGATTATGAAGATATATCTTTAAATAAAAAAGAAAATTATAGTAGAGTTGAAATATCTGAAGAAGCTGCTAATTTACATTTGATTAGAAATTGTCCAGAATTAAATGAATTTGCTCTAAAAAATAATATAGAGACCACTTTCAAATATAATACTTTACTTATCCCCAACGCCTTTAATAACATATACAAAGGAGCTTTAGGAGAAGTTCTTGGAAAATTCATAATTGAAAAATATTGTAATATTAAACTAGAACCATTAAATGGAGAACTTTCTGAGACATTTGAAAGTTTTGATTATAAATATGAAAAAGAAGGAATTTATTTTGATTTTAAATATTATTCACAAAAAAGTTTAAATTTTAGTGCTAAAGAGATTATTGATAGATCAAAATATAAGTTAGAAATAAATAGACTTAAAAAAGCAGTTATAGTAAATATTTTTGCTGAAGTTGAAGTAAAAGCAGAAACACCTTTGCCAGTACATGAAAATATTGTAATTATTCCTTATTTAGTTAATTCAAAAAACCAAAATAAGCCATATATAGATATTAATATGATAAAAATTATTAGGGAGATTTTAGAATGTTAACTCAAAATTATTGGACAAATAAAGTTGATTATAAAATTAATGGCTATGAAATACTAAAAGATTATGATTTAATAAAAATTGAAATTCCAAAAAATAAAAATAAATCAGAACCTGAATATACCAAAATATGGAATTTATTGAAAAAAAGTATTGATGTTTTGGCCTATTATAAATCAGCAATTCATATATATCTATTAACAGAAAAAAGAGAAATATATAAATTAGAAGATAACAATGATTTTAAAAAATTAAATTGTGACATTAAATTAGTAGATAATCAAAATATAAATAAAATATCACCCTACTTTTTAATAAATATATTATTGGGACTTTATGGAACTAGTGGAAATATGTTCACTCTTGGAAATTTTCAAAATGGATGCTATATTATTCATAAAGCTAGCAAAAGTAAAGTTATAACGCTTAGATTTAGTGTTGATAAAAATAGTTTATTATCTTTAAATGTTGTAACTTTTACAAAAATGAAATGTAATAAGTCTAATTCAAATAAAGATCTTTTTTACTGTATAGAAGGAAATAGATTAACAAGAATTATAAATCCACTGAACACAAATTGCGATCTATTTATACAAAAAAATAGTTATAAAAAGAGCTCTATAAACTTTATTAATTATGAAGATGACTTTCTATCTTCAAAAGTAGGATATTTAGCACTTTTTCTGGAAGGAATTAATAACAGGCTTTCAAAATATTTAACATTTGAATTGAAAGAAGAAAAATTTATTAATTATGAAACAAATTTAAATAAGAAAAAAAGGGTAAATGAATTAACACAAATTATAAAAGAAGCTTTTTCAAAAGATAAATATATTCAATTGCTTGATTATGAAAAGAAACTAAGTGATAAATTTAAAAATGAACTCGTATTAAAAATAAATAATTTTTTTAATAAAAAAATTGAAGCAATTTTTGTAGATAAAG
>CAYUQQ010000102.1:0-2293 GCA_964446905.1 uncultured Candidatus Peribacteria bacterium | reverse complement strand
TTGTTTGAAAAATGTAATTTACTAAATGTATTTAATAAATTATTATCAAAATTATTTAATATTAATTCTGATATAATTTCAGCTTCTTTAATTTCATTACTAACTTCTATTACTTTTATTTTTTCTCATATAATATTATCTGTCCATAAGGTCTTATCCATTATTCAAATGTTATTTTTAATAACAAAATTGGCTCAAGAAATAATATTTTTAGTAGATCTATAATTTTGTTCTAATTTTACAATTTTACAATTTTTATAATCTTTTTCAAAATTAAAAATATTAGCAATATTAGCTCATCTCCAACTATAAATTCATTGCCAATCATCTCATACAACACAAATATTATTTGTTTTTGAGGCAAGTATTTTAATTATTTTATATTGAATTAAATTTGTATCCTGATATTCATCAACTAAAAAATATTTATATTTATTTTGTAAAATTTCTAAAACTTCTTTATTTTGTAAAATTTCTAAAGTTTTTAAAAGTATATCATCAAAATCTAAGGCATTAAAAGATTTTAATTGTTTTTCATAATCAATATAAACTTCACTTACAATTAATTGAAAATTATTTTTTATATTATAACTATAATCTTTAGCTAAAATTCAATTATTTTTTGAATTACTTATAGCTCAAGATATTTGACGAACATTAAATTCTTTAATATCAATATTCTTTTCCTCTAATAAATTTTTTATTAATTTAATTTTGTCATCTTCATCATAAATAACAAAATTTTTATCATATCAAATATAAGTAATAAATTTACGTAAGAAAAAAACTCACATAGCATGAAATGTTGCAATAATAGGTAAATTCCTAAAATTATATAAAGTAATATTTTCAAAATTAATTCAAAGCGATCTTGTGATTCTTTCTTTCATTTCACGAGCAGCTTTATTTGTAAAAGTAACACAAATAATACTAGATGGATCAATATTTTTTTCTTTAATCATAAAAGAAACTCTTTCTGTAAGCGTATGAGTCTTCCCTGCACCTGCTCAAGCTAAAATCAAAAGTGATCAATCAATATATTCTACTGCTTTTTTTTGCTCTGAATTTAACATAAATATAATCTTTATTTTTTAAATTTTAATTGATTTACTATATTCTTAAATTTTAATAAATCAAAATAAAATAAAGAATAATAATCCTTAATTAAAAATACTATTAAATAAAAATAAATCTCTAGATTTTGATATTTTTATATTTTAATGATATTATATATAAATAATATTTACATTATTAACAAAAATATAAATGATTGCCTTTTTACCATATATAATACTTATATTTATAAATATAATAATATTTTTTTTATTAAAAAAATTACCAAAAAAACCAAAAATTTTTTTAATATTATGATGATGAATTTTGTTTTTTTTACTTCAGACTTTATATATGTCTTTTTGAAATTGAATTCATATTAATTTAATAATTTTTAATATAGACTTACAAATAAATAATTTTGTACAAATAGCAAAAGAATATTTTGATTCAAATACATTTAAAATTGGAAAAATTTGATTCTTTTCTGTTATGTTTTCTTTTATATTACCAGCTTTTCTTGAAGAATTTGGTAAATTTTATGTTTTAAAAATTATAAATAAAAGATTACAAATAATTCAATCAGTAACTTTTTCTGTTATCTCGATAACATATGTTGCTTTAGGTTTTGCTTTTTTTGAATCATTAACATATATTTTTCTTACTAAAGAATCACTTCAAGAATTAATAAAAATATCTACTCTTAGAAGTATAATATCTACTACTTCTCATATTTTCTTTTCTATTGTAATTGGATATTATTATTGAAAAGCAATTTTTTTAAAATTTGAAATTATAGATAATCTTGAAATTACTAAAACTACAAAAATCTTAAAAAAATTTAAATCTATTCCTTTTGTAAATATTAATTCAATATCAAAATATTATTATATAAAATATATACTTACAGGTTTTACAATTTCTATTTTTTTTCATGCCTTATATAATGCTTTTTGGGAATATAACTTACCCATTTATGCAATTATTACTATAGTAATATGAATAGTAATTTTTTTAAAATTAATCTTTTTAAAAAAATACAATAAAAAGTATATTGACATAAAAAATAAAATACAATACTTGAAAGATATGAAAGAATTAAAAAATAAAATAAATAAAACAAATTTAAAAATATAAAATATATCTATGCCTTTCAAAATCATAATACTAAAAAGAATCCTAAATCTAGGATTCTTTTTAGTTTAAATAAAATTTTACTATTATTTCTTTTTTGCACCAC
>CAYUQQ010000101.1:0-2335 GCA_964446905.1 uncultured Candidatus Peribacteria bacterium | reverse complement strand
TTTCAAGATATTTGAGATTCATCTTCAGGATTTATAAAAATAATAGGTTTCTGATTTTTAATTATATTAATTCAAGAACCTGATTCTCAAGACAAAACTAGGTTAGTTTGATTTGCTAAAGATTTTAAATAATCTCATCAATTATGTTTAATAAACCATGTTTCTGTCTTAAATAATTCGTCTATAGGTTCTATTTTGTCTGTTAATTTAAAATCTTTATTTTTAAGATCACTATTTAAAATAGTTAATTTTTGTCCAACTCAAATATTTCAAACAATTTGTTTTCAGTCAAAAATTAAATTAAGAGTAGCTCATCATTTTAAAACATAAATATTACTTGCCATCAAATTTTGAGAAAATGCAATAACTGAATTATTTTCTGGTAAAACATCAAAATTTCTTAAATTAACTTGTATATTATGACTTAATATTTCTGTCCATAATTGAGAATTTATAAGCGTAAATATATTTTTTTCTCATATTTGTCATTTATAACTTAATTCTCATAATTTATCTAAATAAATATTGGATTTATTATTTTCCAAAATTATTTTTGCTTCTCAGTTTATAACTTCTAATTTAGAATCTGTAGAATACATCTTTGTAATTTCTGTAATTTGTTTTTTTGAATCTCATGACATATAAATATAAATTTCTGAATTTTCTTTTCAAGGATCTATATTTATATAATTTCAAGATCTATTTAAAGATTCGTTTGATCAAAAAAATACAAATTTAATAACCAGTCATATTATTACCAAAGAAACAACTATTGGAACAATAAAAGAATTATAGTTTTGGCTAATTCAAGGTTCTCTATTTCTTAGAACTCTATTCATAATAAATTATTTATAATTATAAAAATTTTAATAAACCATATTTTAAAAATAAAAATTAATTAAAAAAATAGTTTATTAAATTAAATCTAAATATATTAAATTTTTTTTTGTAATCAAGTAAAAATAAAAAAATAAAATATACTCAAATTAAATTGATCGACGGTCTCGCGGTAGCGAGACCTAGTCTGATCTAAAAGGTTTTTAAAAAGCAAAAAACTGAAAACCAATTTTTATTAGGTATAAATTAATTTTATTTTTGAAAATTTTTTAAAATAATATCATTATTATAATATTATTAATTTATACTAAAAACGAATTAATCGACGTTCCTGTAGAACGGGAACTAGTCTATATCTTTTAATGGTTTTTTAAAATCTGATTTGGTATATATGAAGAGAATTATTTAACAATCTTGAAATAGATAAATATAATTTAATTTAAAAATCAAAAATTATAATCCATAAAACCATGGTGCAATAGAATTTAGAATAAATCAAACTAAAAATAATAATACAATTCATCAAATTACTCTTTTAAATTGTTTTTTTGCGTCATCTTTATTTCATTCTATACTAATTCTAATTCATGAAATTATTAACATTAAAATTGCAATAAGAATAATTATAAAAGTAATATACTTAACTATTCATTCAAGCATTTTTAAAACACTTCAAAATGATTTATCTACAGTACATTTATATGTTTTTTTATATCAATTTCATCATCATGAACAATCAAGTCAAGGTATTGGTTCTGTTACAGTTATTGTTATCTTTGAATTTGTCGCTCAATTTGCCGCTGGAGCCGCTGCCGCTGGAGCCGCATTTGATAGTTTTCTTTCTTCACTATAACAATAATTTAAATTTGCATTAAAAAAGCCTAAAATAAATAAATTTATTAAAATCAATTTGGTTAGATTTTTTTTTATTTTTAAAGCGTAAATCATATAAGATCTTGTAAAAAAGTATAACAAGCAAGTAATATTAAGGTTGCTAAAACTGTGTTTTTTAATATTGCAATTCATTTTTTTGCTTTGTTTTCATCTCATGCTGAAGTGATATAGTAAAATCATCATAAAATTAAGAAAAATATAACTGTTGGTCAAGCAAAAAAGATTGCAATATTCATTATTTGAGCAAAGATTCATTGTCATTGAGGTATTTTTCATGTATATACAAATTTTATCCACGATTCTATTATTCATAAAAAAATAAGTCAAAATCAAGCATACAAAAACCTGTTTTTTGCTTTTTTAATTTTTTCTGTATCTCATTTTGCTAGTATCATATTTATTCAAGCTATTACAAGCATCAAAATTACTACTCATGAAATAAAAACTTCTATAAAAGGTATTAGCGATAATCAAATAACCTTATCCCATGAGTCAAAATTAACAAACATATTTCATTTTGTTTCTACATTAACAACATCGGTAAAATTGTCTACTATTTCTGTAACATCGTCTCTATTTCTTCATAAAAATAAACTATAAATTT
>CAYUQQ010000100.1:0-2592 GCA_964446905.1 uncultured Candidatus Peribacteria bacterium | reverse complement strand
AATAGTTATACTATATAATTAAATTAATTATACTATTGCATAAGTTTATCTTATATTTTTAAAAAAGCAAAAAATAAGATCCGTTTTTTTAACTTTATTTTAGCAATTAAAAGAATCAATTTTAAATATTTTTAATAAAAAAGTAATTTAAAATAATACTTCATTTTTTATTTTGTAAAAAAAATTAAAAAATAAACTTGATTTTTATAGTAAAATAAATACTATTTTTATAGTAAAAATTATAAAATATATATAGTATATTATTTTAATATTTAAGCCAAAAATTTATATGATTACTTTTGACAAAATTGTTAATAAATTGTTAAAAATGGAATGAAAAATTTTAAATTTAATAGAAATTTGAAGAATTTTTGATCCTGATTTTTGATTAAAAAATAAATTTAAAGTAAAAGCTATTTATAAAATTATTTATCGATTAAAAGCAAATCATATTATAATTCCAATTAAAAATTCTTTATATTTTATAAATAACAAAAAGTCTTATAGAGATATTGATATTATAGATAAATATTATTGGTCTATTTTAAAAAAACTTATTTCAGAAAATGCATGACAAGATTATTTTATTTGATGAAATAAGGCCTTGGAATTACTTTTAAAAGATTATTCTTTACAAAATAAAGTTATTGTATATACAAAAGATATTCAAAAAATTATAAGGATTTCAGAAAACCATATTGTTTTATTTAAGACAATAAAAAGCTGATTAAAAACACAAAATAAAAATATTTTTTCAAAACTTTTAATTTATACAAAAAAAGTAAATATTGATAATATAATTTTTAGAATTTCACAAGAAGAGTTAGGTCTTTTGGATTCTTTAATTATAAGAAATAATGAAGAAAAAATTGATAATTATCTTATAAATAGATTTATAAAAAAATTCTCTAAATTTTTATCTAGAGAAATTTTATGAAAACTTGTATCTCTTAAATATATTACATCTATAAATAGACTAAAATTTCTTTCAAAAGAATTAAAAGAGAATGAATTATACAATAAATGTTTGGATATAGTAAAAGTAGAAGGTTGAGGTTGTTTTATAAATTTGAGTCCGGACTCAAATTATTTGCTTAACAAATAATTCTTTAAACATTCCATCTCTTCATTATTAACTTTTTCTCAATTTTTAATTTTTTTTAATAAATTTTTAAATTTTTTTTCTGAATCCAGTAATCTGTCTGTATTAGTTAACATAAAAATTAATTTTTCATAAATTTCTCTTTCAAAAATAATTGTTTCATCTTTTAATTTATTTAAAAAAACTTCTCAGTTTAAATGATCGTTTTCATGTTGAATAATTCTTGCAACTAATCATTTTGTTTTTAAAGGAGCGATTTTTTCTCAATGTTGATTAATTCCTTCAACAGTAACTTCTAATGGTCTTTTTACTCTGGCAAATTTAGAACTTTTGGCAACACTTAAACATCATTCAAATCAATATATTCTTTCATTAGAAGATTCTGTTATTTCTGGATTTATTAAAACTGTCAATGGCACTGGTTTTATATCTGGTCTAGCAGGATTTGCAATGATCTCAAAAATAAATATTTTAAATTGACGTCAAATTTGAGGAGCTGCTAATCATACAGTAGTAGGACCACATGATCTTTTTGTATCAATCATATCTGTAACAAGACTTTGAATTTCTTTATCTTTAACATAATTTATTTCATAGCAAGGTTCTTCTAATATATGATCTTCTCAATATTGAGTTATTTTTCTTACTGCCATATTAAAAAATTATTAAAATATATATTTATACCCAATAAGGATTGGTTTTTGGTTTTTTTAAAAATCTTTTATATTAGACTAGGTTTTTTGCTATTGCAAAACCGTCAAACAATTTTTATCCCGTATAATTAAATTAAAAAAACAAAATAAAATATTTAACTTTTAATTTAGTTAATTTATATAAAAAAATCTCTAAAAATTTTAAACTTGAGATTTTTTCTTAATTTCTTAAAATGTATTTTATTAAAAAATTTTTAAAAGCAAATTAATATTAAAAATTAATGATAGTCAAGTCTGATTTTTTTAAAAATAATTCTATAAAAGTCTGAAAAAAATTACTTTGAAAAAAACTAATTTTTATTGATAATAAAAACAATAAATTAAGTTGAATTATAAATGAAATAGAAAGTTATAAATGAAAAGAAGATGAAGCAAGCCATGCTTTTAAATGAAAAACATCTAGAAATAAATTAATGTTTGATAGTTTTGGTTGCGTATATATTTATTTAATTTATTGAATGTACTTTTGTTTAAATTTTACTACCGAAAATATTTGAATTGCTGGAGCAATTTTAATTCGTTCGGTTATACCAGAAGATTGAATTGAGATTATGAAAATAAATCGTAATATCAAAAATATAAATAATTTAACTAATTGACCCGGTAAGTTATGTCAAGCTTTTGGTATTAAAAAAGAAAAAAATGGGTTAAAACTTTGTAAAAAAAATCGGATTTACATTGAAGATATTAATTTTAAAATAAAAACAAAGATAAATACATGATCTAGAATTTGAATAAAAAAGGGAAGAGATAAAATGTGGAGAATGTGGTTTTAAT
>CAYUQQ010000099.1:0-2652 GCA_964446905.1 uncultured Candidatus Peribacteria bacterium | reverse complement strand
AGTCAAAGATAGTAGGTATAAAAATAAATCCTACCGAGACAAATATTTAAGATTAAGTCTTAATTTGTTCGCGACTATAGCGACTTTTTTTTATTTATAATAAGTAAAATTAGTTATAAAATTAAAAATTAGTTTAAATTTTATTTTTAATAAAAAAATTATGGCAATTAATAAAACAAAAAAGACAGAAATTTTGTCTTTATTAGAAACAGAATTACAAAAAGCAAATTCAATTGCTTTTACAACTAATTCTAAGCTTACAGTTGAAGAAATCTCTTCTATTAGAAAAGATTTACGAAAAGTAAATTCTAAATTAATTTTAGCAAAAAAAACACTTATTAAAATTGCATTTAAAAAAATTTATAATATAGATTTACAAGATGAAATATTGGTATGACAAATAGCAATGCTTATTTCTTTTTGAGACAATATTGTTCCTCTTAATATTATTAATAAATATATAAATGAATTTAAAAAGGATAAAAAAATCAGACTTGTTTGAGCTTATTTTGATAATAACTTAATAAGTGAAAATGAAGTTTGTATTATTGCTTCATTACAGTCAAAAGAAGTACTTTATGCAAAACTTTTATGATCTATGAAATCTCCTATTTCTGCATTAGCTAGATTTATGGATGCAGCAAAAAAAGAACTTGAATCAAAAGCTGTTAATAGTTTAAAAAACATTATTCAACCAAAAAATAATTCAAAAACAGATGCTATAAAAGAAAGTGAAATAAAAGAAAGTGATATTAAAGAAAATCAAAATGAAGAAATTAGTATTAAAGAAAATAATATTGAATCAGATTCTGTTGACAATGATGAAATAAATAAAAAAGATTTAGAAAAAAATGAAATAAAAAGCAAAAAAACTACCAATAAAAAAACAAAATAATAATAAAAAGTTTCTTAAATAATTTATTTTAATATTTTAATTTTTTAATTTATAATCTTATGACAGAAGAAATAAAACTTAGTGCTAATGCACAAAAAGCAATGGATCTTATAGAAGGTCTATCAATTCTAGAACTTGATTCTTTGGTAAAATCTATGGAAGCTAAATTTTGAATTTCTGCAGCAGCTCCTGTAGCATCATCACAATGATGAGCAAATGTTTCTTGATGAGCATCTGATGATGTAGAAGAAAAATCTACAGTAAATGCAATAATTAAATCTGCTTGAGCTTCTAAAATTGCTGTAATTAAAGTAATTAGAGATCTTACGGGTCTTGGATTATGAGAAGCAAAAGCATTAGCAGATAATTGTTGAACAATTAAAGAAAATATAGATAGAGCTGAGGGAGAAAAAATTAAAAAAGCCTTGGAAGAAGCCTGAGCTACAGTAGAATTAAAATAATCAATCTTAAATTAAAGCTGTAAAATAAACTATGTAAATGAAAAACAGGAAATTTTTTAAATTTCCTGTTTTTATTATATATTTTCAAATTTTAAGAAAATAGTTTATTTTTATAGTTTTCTATATCTTGTACATATTTATATGTACTACATCATCAATCTGAAGAATTTAATTCATTATAATTTCTACTTTCTTGTCATTTTTTTGATAAAGATATTAAATTATTATTCCATTCTCATGCATGCCATGCTCCAGATATAAGCTTAAAATCTTTATATGTATAATACATTCTAGCCATCTCTAAAGTTGTAATTTTAATTTGTCATTCTATATTATATGATTTTTTTTCATTTTCATTTAAAAAATCTTTATATTTATTAATATTATGTTTCCATGTTTCGGGCATAAATTGAAACAATCATTTAGCTTTGCAATTACTTATTGCATTTGGATTAAAATTACTTTCTTTTTTACATACAGCTATCATGTGCTGTATAAATTCTTGTTTATTAATAATGTTTTGAAAAATTTCTTTAAAACTAACATTTGTATTTAATGGAGGAGGGGTTTTGACTATAAAATTTGTATTTTCAGAAAATTGAGAAATAGTAATTTCGGCAATTTCTTTAATTTTTTGTTTTATTTGAATTTCTCTTTCTTTATAATCTTCTTTTCATTTTTGTGTTTCATTTTCATTTAAAATCCCGTCTTTATCAATTTTTTCTAAACTTTCTATACGTCTTAATTTAACAATATTTTCTGATTCAGAATATTTTTGTAATAATGTATAATTTTTTTCAATAACATTATCGGATATTGTTATGTATTCTTCATTTATTTTATTATAATATAAAAGATTTTCTTTGTTTTTTTTACTTTGTATTTCTATATTAAAATTTTTTATTTCATTATTAGAAGGTATTTTCATTGTATATCAATCATAAATTGGTATATATTTTCAACGCAAATCATAATAGCCTGTACGATTATATTTTTGTCACAATCATGAACTTAAACGTATTCATAAAGTTGTTTTTCAACTTAAATCTATAATCATAATATATCTTATCGAAGGAGGCAAAATATCACCTGCTCATATAGTTTTATTTGCTTCTTTTGATCAATTTTTTGTAAAATCTACACATATTTCATCTCATTCATTAAATTGTTCATTATTATTTATTGTTTGCCATTCATTTTTTTTATCTTTTTTCTTACAAAAAACAGATAAAAGAGTTCAAAATTCTTCCCTTTCCATTTTTAACTTCACTTATTTTCCCATATTCATCCAGTTTT
>CAYUQQ010000098.1:0-2714 GCA_964446905.1 uncultured Candidatus Peribacteria bacterium | reverse complement strand
TCTTCTTGTCATAAAACCATTCAATTATTAGCAAAAATATATTCTGAAGTACTTTTAAGTTCTTTATAAATATTAAAAATTTCTGGATGATTTTTTTTATCTAACGATAAAAAATTAAAAGCTAAATAATTACTATTGATTGCTTCTTTTATTATATCATTATCATTTTTTAATTCACAAGAAGCAAATTGTATAGCTAAACCGTTTTGTTTTACTGCTTCTAATACAAATTTTTTATTATTTCTATATGTTTCATATTCTGAGTTTCATAATAATAAACCATTTTTTTCTAAACTACTTAAAACAAATCATTCACTTACAATATTATTATATTTTTTTAAAACCTCATTAATTTCTTGATTATTATTTATAAATTTAGAATTTCAAATATATATAAAAACTCAAGCCTCATCTATATTAATTATTTTTTCTTCTAATTTAATTCATTTGCATTTATTAGAAAAATTTAAATCTTTTCAGTTATAAATTATTCTTACATCTCAATCTATAAATATTCAATTATCGGTTTTATTTATTTTTTCTACAAAAATAAAAACAGTACAAACAACTCTACCTTCCGAGCATCACAATCATCACTCAATAATATATAATCAATTATGATTTTGTTTTTCTTTATCAAATCAGGATAATTGATCTAAAATATTATTTACTCATCGTCATACATTATCTTTATTTGTTAAAATATTTTTATAACATCATTCTGGTTTTTGTATTAGATCATTATAAAATTTTTTTAATGAATCATTAAAAAAATTTTGTTTTTCTAAAAAATCTAGATTTTCCATAAAAAATAAAATTAAAAAAATAAAACAAATTTAAAATATCTTCTTTGATAAAGAAAAAAACTGAAAAATTTAAGAAAAAATTATACCATAAAATTATTTATAAAATTTTTATTATTTTAAAAAACCCTTCTAAAATTAGAAGGGTTGTGTTTTTTAAATACAATTAATTTCTTAATGTATTTAATGTATTTAAGAACACGATATACAATCTGTTCTTTTATTTGGTATTAGTAAAATTGATGTTAAGTGGTCATCAATTACATCTTTTATTCCAAAAAGTGACCAAATAATCCAATTTGTACCAATTGCAGGAAGAGAATGATCCTTATTTATAAGTATTGTATCAATTACTTTTCGTGAAGTAATAGCTCCAAGAAACGATTGGTCAATACCTAATCCAGGAGCTGATTTTACATCTCTTATAGAAGAACAATCTTTTTTATCCAAAGTTGTTTCATATTTTTTTAAAAACTCCTGTCTACGTGATGAATTTGAAATACATGCATAACAAGCCAGCCCTGGAATATATGTAAAAACTTCTCCGCCAGATCCTTTTTCAAACATTCCAACAAAAACTGCCGGCTTTTTTAACTCTATACAAACATCATTTATTAAATACCTTGAAGAATCTGTATCTGTAGCACAAACAACAACATCCGATTGAGCTACTAACTCTTTAAACATTTTTTGATCATTAAAAATATTAAATGTATAAGGTTTAAATAATTCAAACGCCAGTTCATCTTTAACTCCTATAAAATTACCAAGAAATTCACTTACAGCAATTGCTTTGTTTTTATTAATATAATCACTTCCGCAAATATGCCGAACCAAATTTCCTTTTTCAAGAATATCAAAATCAATAAGATTTTGATTTAATATTCCGGCTCTTAAAAGCTGAAAAGCAATTTCTCCTCCACCACCAAGACCAACAATTGTAACGGTTTTGTCAGATAAAGATGATTTAATAAGAGGTGTAATACGAGGGTTATTGCTAATAAAATCTAATTTTTTTTCTTTAATATTTTCCATTTTTATTCTCCTTTTTTAAAAAAATGTTATTTTAAATTTCTCCAAAACTATAACTAAACAAAATTGATTTTTCTAAATTTAAAATTATTCAAAATAGACTAAATTATTATTTATACAAGTGCAATAATTTAATTTCAATACAAAACACTATAGATTAAGGAAAGTTCTAAAAATTAAATTTTAGAAATATTCCTTTTCATTTGTTTTTAAATATAAAAATGTTAATGAGCAATTTCTCTTCCTAGGATGAACTCAAAAAATTTGAATTCACACCTAGTAAGATAAACTAATTAATAATTTTAATATTCACGGGTTGTAATTCGTTTTGTGAATATGAATAAGCTCAATTTCTTTTTAAAACTTTCCAATACGACATCACATAATCATCTTCTCATCAATAATTTCTTCAATTTATCTCTACAGCATTTAATTGAATGCTTCAAAATTTTCTCAAATATGCATTTTTTCTTACTACAATTCAAAAAGTAACTAATGGTAAAGGGAAATCTTTTTTAAATAAAGATACGTGTCATGAACTCAAATCAGATTCGCTTGGTATTACATGACTATCTGGATGTTTATGCCAATTAAAAGTAAAAACACTTCATGACATTTTACTTATTTTTATATTTTTATTAATAAAATCACTTAACATAATTTCTTTTATAAGATCTCACTCTTTTCAAGGAAAAACATCACAAAGATATTTATTATTATATTTATTAATAAATTCAGCACTAAGCTCAATATGTCAAGGACTAAATTCTATTTCTCATTTTTCCAAAGAAGGATTAACAAGATTATGCATTTTAAGAACTCAATTTTTTAAATCATAAATACTTTGAAACCATCTTCATCAAAATTCATTTCAATTTT
>CAYUQQ010000097.1:0-2743 GCA_964446905.1 uncultured Candidatus Peribacteria bacterium | reverse complement strand
AGACTAGTTTAGTCTTTTTCACAAATACTGCAATATGTATCTGAACTTATTTATTATCTAAAAAATATACACAAAATTCTCATTCATTTTCTTTGGTTTGTTTATTTGTCTTTCTATTTTTCAAAATATTTCAATTATATTTAATTCTTATAAATTTAACTTTATTTTTAGTAAATTTTTTAAAATTTAAATTATATTTTTTTAAAATAATATCTGAAGTTATATATAATTTTAATTTATTATCATAATAAACTATTTCTTCTATTTCTCAAATTGGAGTTTTTTCAATAAAACTTATAGGTTTTCATGCATTTTTTATTTTTTGTTGTAAAAAATTTATATTATTTTCTTTAATTTTTTTAAAATTATCCATACTTATTTTATTTATTATTTTAGTTATTTTAATAATTCAGCTTTATTAAAAATTTCTATTGCTTCTTTGTGTTTTCATTCTTTTAATAAAGCAATTCATTTACTAATATAAATTTGTCATAATAATATTTTTTCGACATTTAAAGAATTTTTTAATCTAAAATCAAATTCTCAAACTTTTTCTCAATAATTAATATTTTTTAAAACACTATTATTAGCTCAATCAAATAAATATATTTTATTTCAAATATATAATTCTAATGCACTATGATCAAAAAACATTAATCAGTTATGTTTTATTCATAACTCCTTTAAAAACACGTGTCAAATAAGAGAGAATCAAACACATTGCTGCTCTTTATACATTAAAATATATTTTGGCTGAAATCAATAATTATTATCTCTGAAAATATATGGAATTTTATATAAATATTTCAAAATATGTCCTGCTGCTTTATGTTCTAATTTTTCAATTTTTTCTTTATCTCAAGCCTGTCTTGCTTCAAATAAAGCATTTTTCCATTTTTTAATATTTATATGATTTTTTAATAATTTTATCTTTCTTTTTAAATTTTCTGTTTTTTCCCTAAAAACAATTTTTTCATTTCATTTTTTAAAAAAAATAAAACCATTAAATTGAGATTTTTCAAAACCATTTTTTATATAATATTCTTCTAAATCATATTGTTTTGTTTGATTAATAATTTCCATTCATTCAAAAAGCATTTTTTCAGCTTTTCGAAAAAATGTTAAATCCAATTCTTGTTGTAAATTTTCTGATATTAATTTTTCTGTAGAAAGTAAATCATTTTTATGTTTTCATAACTTCTTTTTATGGAATTCTTTTTTATTTAAATTATTCTCATTTTTTCTATAAGAAATTATTTCTCTAATATCTTGTTTTACATATTCTGTAGCCAATAATAAACTATTTTGTAATTCTTTTACAAATTCATCTCATATATTATATTTTTCTTTTAAATTCAATAAAAATTTATTTCAATATTGTCTTCATTTTTGTCTATAAATTATAGAAATATATATTTGAATTTTTGATATAATTTTTTTGTAAGTATCATTATTTTTTAAATTAAATTTACTATTTAATAAATCTATAAAATACAATAATTCTCAAAAAACTAAATCTTCTGGAAAATACATTTCATAAAATTCTCATCATTTATCTTTATTTCAAGTTGTTTTTAAGACATCTCAACTTAAAAAATTATAATCTTTTCTTGATATTTTTTTGGGTACAATATGATCTAAACTATCTAAAACATCTTTTAGAACTTTAAAATCAAGATCATTTTGAAAAACTTTTGTTGCTAAATTTATCATTTTAAAAAAATGTATTAATAATGGTTATATTAACATATTTTATTAACTTTGCAAAATTAATACAATATAATAGACTTAAACTGAAAACAAAAAACTGCAAAATAGGATGAATTTATAAAATATTATTCATTAATTAATATATAATAACTTGCTTTAATAATTTCTAAAACTTTATTTTAAAAAACAAATGTTTATATATATTTTTTCTCTCACTGCACGGGAGAAAAGATATACAAGATAAAGTTTTAGTTATATAATAATTATTAATAAGAATCAATTAAATTTTATCCTAATTATTTAAACAAAATAGTAATAATTTGGATAAATAATTTGTCATACATATAAATATTCTAGCTCTAAAATAATTTTTACAAAAATATGGCAAATAGAGATTCATTATCAAGTTTTACTATTTATTTTTAACAACAATTTTTGAATTATTTTTATTTTTTTGTATTA
Source organism: uncultured Candidatus Peribacteria bacterium (assembly GCA_964446905.1). GTDB lineage: Bacteria > Patescibacteriota > Gracilibacteria > BD1-5 > UBA2023 > CAYRGR01. The sequence goes on along the minus strand of CAYUQQ010000097.1, from coordinate 571 downwards.
ATTTTGGATATTTAATTTCTACTCATGAAACTGGAATATAATCGTTTTTATTATATTTTGCATTCAATACAGCAAAAGTTTCAGGGGAAAAACCAGATCATTTATTAAATTCACTTTTATAATAATCAAAAAAAGTTGCTCTTTCTTTTTTTAATACAATTTTTATATAATTAAGTTTTTTTCAAAAAGGAAGTTTTTCTCACTTATAAAGATTATTTTCGGCAGCTAGTAAATTTGCATCAATTTTTAATTTTTTAGCAATAGAATTAATATTTTCTCATTTTTTTACTATATATTTTTTATTAAAAAAATATTTTTTATTAAAAATATATCCATTAATTTTTGTTGTAATATATTCTAATTCTGATTCTTGTTTTAATTTTCATTCTTTATTTTTAAAATAAGAAATAGCATCAAGAGCAGCAAGAAGTTTTGGAGGATATCTAAGGTTTTCTCTATAAAATTTAGCTCTCATTTCAAAAATTCTTTCATTAGAAAGAGGCAATGTAATTTTTTGTCATTTTTTTAAATATCATTTAATTTTATTATATTTTTTAATTTTATCAACAGA
>CAYUQQ010000096.1:0-2881 GCA_964446905.1 uncultured Candidatus Peribacteria bacterium | reverse complement strand
TAATAATAAATAAGCATGAATTCAGCAAAAAATTATTTAGGCAAAATTGTTGATGTAAAAATAGATAGAGTACTTGGTTCAGAGCATCCAAAATTTCCTCTTACTATTTATGAAGTTAATTATTGATATGTACCAAATACAATTTCTTGAGATTGAGAAGAGTTAGATGTTTATGTACTTTGAGTTAAAAAAGCAATAAGTAGTTTTACATGAAAATGTATTGCAATAATAAAAAGAAATGATAATGATGATAAACTTATTGTAATACCAGATGGCACAGAAATAACTGATGAAGAAATTATTAAACAAACTTATTTTCAAGAACAATATTTTCCTAATTCAAAAATTATTAGAAAATAATTACTCAAAATATATTTATTAATACTTAAACTTATTTTAATTTTTTAAAATGAATAAAATTATAGAAATAAAAAATTTAAAAAAAGTATTTAAAATTGAAATAAAACAAAATTGATTTTTTAACAGAATTAATGCCTTATTTAAACCAAAATATAAAATCATAGAAGCTGTTTCAGGTATTAATTTTGAAGTGCAAGCATGAGAAAAAATAGCTTTTTTATGACCAAATTGAGCAGGCAAATCTACTACAATCAAAATGTTAACTTGAATTTTACAATATACAGAATGAAAAATAAATGTTTGTGGATACGATCCTTCAAAAAATAGAGAAAAATTAGTTTATAAAATTGGCGCAGTTTTTGGTCAAACATCAAGACTTTGGTATCATCTTACACCTTTTGATACTTTTAAATTATTTTGAAAAATATTTGATATCGAAAATTTAAAATTAAATAAAAGATTAGATTATTTAATTAATAAATTTAAAATCAATGATCTTATAAATATTCCGGTAAGAAAACTTTCTTTATGACAAAGAATGAAATGCGAAATCGTTGCAAGTCTTATACATTCACCAAAAATATTATTTCTTGATGAACCAACAATTGGTCTTGATATAATAGCAAAACAAAATTTAAGAGAAATTATTAATGATATAAACGAAATAGAAGGTACTACAATTTTTCTTACTTCGCATGATCTTGGTGATATAGAAAATATTTGTAAAAGAATTGTTATTATTAATAATTGAAAAATATTATATGACTGAAATCTAAAAGAATTACGAAGAAATTATATTAAGATAAAAAATATTAGAGTAAAATTTGATAATACAAACAAAAAATTTGTACCTTTAAAATTTATGAAACTTAAAAAACAAAAATGAGACTTTATAGAATTTGAAATTCCTAATAACAAAGAAAATTTAGCAAAAACATTTACTCTTCTTACAGATAAATATGAAATAGAAGATGTCACTATTGAAGATCCAAAAATAGAAGAAATAATTAAACAATTTTATTAATAAAAATAATTATGAAAAAAGTGATTTCATGAAGAGCTATTATCCCTTACAAAAATTGATTTGTAATGGTGCAACATAGTAAAAAAGATTATAGTTTTTATGTTTTTCCTGGTTGATGATTAGAAGAATGAGAAACTATTTTTGAATTAGCAGAAAGAGAGGCCTTGGAAGAAACAAATTTGATAGTAAAAGCAGAAAAACTTATTTATATAAGAGAAGCAAAAATATGTTGAAATTATTGAATAGAATTTTATGTTTTATGTAAACCAATTTGATGAGAGCTAAAATTATGATCTGATCCAGAAATAGAAAAACATGAAAAACAAACTTTAACAAATATAAAAATTTTTACTTCCAAAGATTATAAAAATAATACATGGTATCCTCAAGAGCTTAAAGAAATATTATTTGAAGATTACAAAAATAATTTTCAACAAATTAGGTATTTGTGATTAAATGAATTTTAAAAAAAAGTTAAAAAAATTATGTTATACCTAATAAGAATTGATTTTCGGTTTTTTTTTAAACATTTTAAATTAGATTAGGTTTCACTATATTTGGCTTGTAGATTTTTATTCTAAATTTTGATTTAAAAAAATTGAAATAAACTTATATGGAATTAAAAAAAATAGTAAAATATGTAGCAATAATGTTTTTATCATTTAAAAATTATACTGTTTTTTTGGTTGATATAATTGGTAAAAATATTGTTTATATTTTAAGAGTTCTTATAATTTTGACTTTATATAAGGCAATTTATAAATTTTGATGATCTAATTTTACGAATTATACATTAGAACAAGTTTCTTGGTGACTTATATTTGTACAATCAATTGTTACGGCAATACCTCCAATATCAAATGAAGTTTGAGATGAAGTAAAAACTTGAAAAATTTCAAATTATTTACTTAATCCTATATCATATATTTATTATAAATTTGTTGTAAATATTACTCAATTTTCTTATAATATAATTATTAATTTATCTATTTGATTAATTTTGGGTTTTATATATTTATGATGAATACATACTTCTATTTTTTGAGTTTTATGAGGTTTTGTTTTAGTAATTTGATCAATGTTTTTGCGATATTTTATTAATTTATGTATTTGATTAAGTGCTTTTTATATAGAAGACAATGAATGAGTAAGGATGATTTATAATTTTTGAGAAAGATTATTTTGATGAAATATTTTGCCAATTCCATTTTTTCCAATTTTTATACAAAATATAATTTATTTATCTCCTTTTGCTTATACCTGATACACTTCTTGATTAATTTTTGCTAAATTTGAATTATATAAATTTTTGTTTTATTTTTGAGTACAAACATTTTGGATAATAATTTTTATTATCATAGCACATCTAATTTATTGACATGCAAAAAAATATTTAGTTATTAATTGATGATAAAATGATACGAGACTATTTTTTATTTATGAAATTAAATTTATTAAAAATTCTTGAATATAAAAAAAGTTTTATTATTCAAGCAA
>CAYUQQ010000095.1:0-2994 GCA_964446905.1 uncultured Candidatus Peribacteria bacterium | reverse complement strand
ATATTATGAAAAGTATTATAATGTGGAGTTGCAGCTTGATTATGTTCAGGAGTTCACCACGGATTAGGCCCAATATTATTATGTGGAGTTGCAGCTTGATCATGCAAAGGAATATTAGAATGTGTACAACATTCATATGGTGCAGTAGGAGTACATCAATTAGAATGTGGTGCAGTAGGAGTTGGACAACTATTTGTATGACCTCAAAACGCCAAATCTGTAGCTCAAGCTAAAAGTATTGATCATGCAGATAAAAATAAAGCATCTTTCTTACTTATTTTACCACTTTCATCAGTAAGAAATCATGCAATTTTTTTCTTAATAGAAGGAAAAAATTTCTTTTTAATTTTATTCATATATTAATTTAATATTAATAATAAAATTATCTATATAATATCATTAGAATTAAAAATATCAAAAAATTTTTTAAAAAAATACAGAATGAATATTTAAAATTAATTATAAAAATAGTAAATTAATTTATATAAAGCTATTTTATTTTTTAAAATTTAATATTTTTGTAATTCTTTAAAATTTAAAATTTAACCAATTTTTAAAAATTTTTTCATTTTCTTTATCTCTTATTTTATCAAATAAATAATCTAATATTGCAAAATCAAGTTTCATTTTTGCGTCTTTTCCAAAATTTGGTATAATATTTCAAGTTTTTTTATAACTATAAATAGGACAAACTCAAATATATGGTTTATAAACACTGTCATTATATCAAGGTAATCAATCTATAGTACTTGCCTGAACCATTACTTTTGTGGTAATAGAATTAATCATATTCATATAAGTTTCTTCTCAATTTGATTTAGTTTCTGTTATTAAAAAATTATCATCTCACATTCTTCAAAGCATCATAATTATATGCAACTTGTCATACACAAGCTCAACACGGACTCCTTATATCTAAAAAATTAGGATCTTTTATATTAAAAATTTTTAATAAATATATAGAAGAAAGGCTTTCTCTTAAAAATGTTCATTTTTTATTTAATTCTAATATATAGTCCATAGATTTTATATAAAATTCTATAAAATCATCTATGCTATATCAAATTTTATTTAAATCAACCGCAGCAAATCAATAAGGATTAAGTAATCTCAAAAAAATACTATTTAATCATAAGTCAACATATGTATTTATAATTTCTTTATATTTTGGAAGAGCATTTTTTGTTATAGTTAAAAGTGCTCACATTTTATATTTTATTCATCTTTTTTTATATTCTTTATTAATTTTTTTAATCCAATATGTAACTTTTTGAAAGCTGTTTCAATTATTTAAAATTCTATTTGAATTATGACTAATTTCATCTCAATCAAGACTTGTTGAAATACTAATATTATTATCAAATAAATATTTAAGTTTATCATTATCCATTAATGTTAAATTTGTTACTAATGCAAATTTTACAGGTTTTGATAAATAGTATGATTTTATATTTGCATACTCGACAATATATTTAATAATATCAAAATTAAAAAGAGGTTCTCATCATTGAAATTCTATAGTTAAACTTTGCTTTGATGTATAAAATATTGAATCTATAACTTTTGTTGCTGTTTCTTTATCCATATCAAGTCATTTGGCCTTTTCTGATGCTATCGATGCATGACAATAAACACATCTATGATTACATCTAAGAGTTGTAACTATAATATGTAAAGATGGTCAAAATCATAAAAAATGATTTTTGGTAGCATATTTTATAGCCATTTCATCTTTATATTTCTCATTTTTTATAAATCATTTTAATAAAAGCTCGTCATATTTCTCTCAAGATTTAATTTTTCAAGCAATAAAATCTTCAAATTCTTTATACGTTAAGAATGAATATTCTCAAATTTCATTTGTTATTAAATAACTATCTTTATCAAATTTTTTAAATCTAAAAAAACCTATTTTGTCACTTTTTAAATTTTTTATTTTATCTAATGTTAATGTCATTATTTTAATAAATTATTAATTAAATTGTTTCATTTTGAATTCAGATAACATAATTCATGAATTCATTAAAAATTTCTTCGATTTCATAAGTAGAATTTCAAAAAATTTCTAAAATTGATTTATTATATTTAATATTAAAATCTTTAAAATCTTTTATTGCTAATTTTATAATTTTTTCTTTATATATTTTATTTTCAATTTTAAAACTAATTTTTTTCATAAAATTATTAATAAATTTAAAAAATTAAATTGTTTATTTTTTACTTTTAGATTTTGATTTTTTATTAATATTTGAATTAGATTTAATTTTTGTTTTTGCGTCTTTTACTTTTTTTGGATCTAAAATAATTTTTTTAGTATTATCTGACTTTTTTTTATTTTGTTTATTTTCCTCTTCTGTCTCTTCTTCTATTTCTTTTAAAATTCTTTCAATCTCTTTTTCATCTATTTTAAGATCTGGGTCATTTTCTATTTCTTTAAGAATTTCATCTATATCTTTATCAAAATCTATTTGATTATTGTCATTATTATTTTTTGCTTTTTCTTCCTCTTCTCTTTTATTATTTGTATCTATTGAAACAAAATTTTTAGAATCCAAAGAATTACCAATAGCAGCTTTAACTATAGCTTCTCTAATAATTTTATTATCTTTTTCTAATTTATCTCTAAGATAAACATTTAATAATTCATCACTAAAGTCTCAAACAATATTTTCTTCTTTATCTTTTATATTATCTTTTTTTAAAAATTGAAGAATTATATTTTCTTTTTCATCAAGTTTAAAGAAAAAATATCATTTATCAAGAAAATTATAAGAAGCTTTGAGTACTATATCTATAGGAAATATTTTTTTATCAATAAGTAATTCAAACTTATTTGATTTTAAATCTTTTTTTAAAAAATTAAACATTATATTAAAAATAATAAGTAATAAAATATATTTGAAAAAAGTTTAATATTTTTTTAAAAAAAATCAAATTTTAATGGCTATTTTCTTCCCATTGGGATTTTTTTAACGATTTAAGATGATATTTTTT
>CAYUQQ010000094.1:0-3085 GCA_964446905.1 uncultured Candidatus Peribacteria bacterium | reverse complement strand
GTAGGTTCTCATCCTGTAAAAACAACTCACTCACAACCATTTTTATATTCATCTTCTAATATTTTTATAATTTCTTTTAAAGTTCTAGATTTGTATTTTTCTCTTTTATTTCATTGTACACAAAATTTGCAATGATTATTACAATTAAATCAAACCTTTATATCTGCTCTTTTCATATTTATTTAAGTTAATAATTTTTAAAAAATTGAATTTTTTTAAATATTAATTTTTAATAATTTTATTTATTATATCTTCCTTTTCTTTTTTGTTTAATTTTTGTGGTCTTACTTTAACATAATTATAAAATTTTTTACTTTCATACACTCAAGCACAAATTAAATTTAAACCACAATTTTGACATTCTTTTAATTTATCATGTTTCCAATAATCTCAAGCTTGTCTTATTGTTCCTCTATTATCAAGAAAATGAACTATTCTTTCTTCATTTTTTACAATTTTACGTGTTTCTGTAGAAACATACTCATATCATTTCATAAAACAAAGTGGAATTCTTTCTGCTCTAAAAGTTTTATTTTTTGAAGATAAATAATCCATAGCCTTTTTAAGACTTTTTTCAAAAATATCAAAATTTGGCAAAGTAGAAAGTGCGATTTTTGTTTGTCTCATCATAAGTGGATCCAGATTATTCCAAACAAAATGATGAATCTTAGGAAAATTTTTATCCAAAAAAATTACAATTTTATCTAAATGATCTTCATTATAATGATTTATTACCATATTAATCTGGACTTCAATTCATAAATTTAAGCTATTTTTGATCGCTTGAAGAACTTTTTTATAAGATCCGGGAGTATTTGTAAGAAAATCATGAATTTTTTCTATATGTGAATAAATCGAGAAATGAGCTAAATTAAGTCCTGCAGCTTTTAATTGTTTTACATAATTTAAATCTGAGCATTTCATTCAATTTGAGATTATTCTAGAATTAATATTTTTGCTATTTGCATATTCTATCCATTTTGGTAAATCAGGAGAAAGTGTTGGCTCTCATCAAGTAAAAATTATTCAATCATATTTTCTTTTAATAAAATCATCTATTAATTTTATTCACCTTTTAAATGAAATATCTTTTCAATTTGATGGATTAGAACAAAAATGGCATTTATTATTGCAATACCTGTTAACTTGAATATATCATATATTAGCCATTTTTTTTAGTTATTGGTTTTAAAATTTTAAATCCGTAAGTTCTTATAAAATTTATATGAATTCATTTACAGTCTTTAAAATAAATACATTTTTTACATCTTAAAGATTTAATTCTATATAAATTATTTATATAATTTTTTGTATATTCTTCTAAATTTTTTGTTTTTTGTAAATCAAGATAATTCTCATATTTTCCATTATCAAGTTTTATACATTTTGGAATATTAACCAATTCATCTCATTTTTCAAGTTTAATAGTGTTTATGTTTTTTATAAATTCTTTACTTGTTTTTCAGAAAATTTTTATAATTTTATCTACATTTTCTTCTCATCTTAAAATAAAATATTTTGGTTCTTTAGAAATATTTTTTTCTCTTTCATTAATAATAATTTTAATTTTTTTGTTTAAAATTTTTTTATTAGAATAAATATATTCTTGGCAATAATTAGACAAAAAACAATCTTTGCATTTTTCTCAAAAACAATCTGGTTTTATTCATTTTCTAATAAAATTTTCAAACATGTTTTTAGCTTCTCATAAAACTTCTCATTTGATTTTTTCAGGATTTTGAATTAAATTTTCATATCACTCAAGAATTTCTGGTTTTAATCTATTTGTCCATATATACATTCCTGAAATTTTTGATAATTCTCAAATTTTTTTAAAAACCTTTAGTTTTTTTTCTGGATTATAAAACAATAGTTTTTTATTAGAAACTGCTCTTCAAAAAGGAATAATTTGAAGCAAATCAAATTCATAAACTCAAAGTTTATTATAAAACTTAATCATTTCCGGAATAAAATCTATATTTATTTTATTTAAAACAATATCGATATTTACTATAATTTTTGGAAAATATTTTTTGATATTTATAAGTCATTTTAAGGCTTTTTTAAAAGAACCTGGAATTCATGTCAAAAAATCATGTAATTTTGAATTATGTCAATGTAATGAAAATGTTATTTCATCTAATCAAGAATTAATTACAATATTACAAAAATCTAAAGATTCAAATTTTTGTCAATTAGTAATTGTCTGAATTTTTTTATATCAAATTTCCCTTGCATATTTTATAAATTCATGAAATTTTGGATGTATACTAGCTTCTCAACCGGAAATAATAATCTTATTAAAAAATCATTTTTTATATCATTTTTTTATTTGATTTTTTATTATTTTTTCATCAATAATTTTTGAATTTTGAGAATCACTGTCAAGACAAAAAATACACTTACTGTTGCAAGAGTTAATTATACGGAGCCAGGTTCTGTTTTCTTTTTGCATATATTGTTTAGTTTATTTTCCTCATTTTTTAATTAATAATGGACGAACAGAAGCTCCCCATCAACAATCAATCCAAGTCCCTATTGCTTTTTTTCCATTATAAGATAATCTTACACAACGTTCACCGGCATTTTTAAAATGTGAAGCAGATAAAAGAAAAGATAAAACTCAAGTAAAATATATTTTTCAAGTAAAATTGGCAGTACGACATCATACAAATGGAATATGTAAAAGTTTTGCTTTTGTTAAAGAGTTGCCAGAAATAGAATTTAATATAAATAAAATTTCTTCATTATTTGGAATTTTCATTCAACGATAATTTGTTTCCTCAATAGCTCATAATGTATTATAAAACCAAATACTAATTGGATATTGTTTTAATTTTTTTGCTTTTTTTTCTGATATATGTCCAAGCCATGGAAATATTCTTTTATATAATTCAAATCATTTATATATACCATCGCTTGATTCAGTATTATCGTTTATAATAAATTCCCAAGCTTGTGGTTTTCCTTTATTTATTTTTAATGGATTTTGTTCTATTTTTGAAGATAACGGTTTATTTAAATTATCTTTTGATATAAAAAAACCATTTACTTCAAAAGAATTATTATGTTCAATAATATTAAT
>CAYUQQ010000093.1:0-3085 GCA_964446905.1 uncultured Candidatus Peribacteria bacterium | reverse complement strand
AAGTGTGAAATATGCTTGCTGATTTTTCAGATTATTTGGTGGTGGAGTAATAATTAAATTTAAAGATTGAATATATAAATCAACTTCACTTTTCTTACCATCTTCAAAAATTTTATAAATTTTATTTTCTTCAAAAAGTTTTGCATCAAATTTTAAATAGAAATTTATTTCATCTGTTGCTTTGATTAGTTTATAAATTTCATTTTCAGTTTGATATTTAATTTCAACCTCAAATAATTCTTTATCATTAATGAAAATTGGTTCAGCAAAATACGATCTTTTATTTTTATCTAAATACTCATGTATTTCTTCAAGGTCATTATCAATTCCAGCAAATGAATAAACTGTTCCTATATTTGAAACCAACTCTTTAAATTTATATTCTGAAAGTTTATTGATTAATAGTATTTCTGATTGTGTTGCAAAAATATATTCAAATCTTGATTCTCTACAAACATCAGTTTCTGGTAGATAATCTTTATGTAGAATTTTTTGTGCTTCATCTATTATAATTGATACGGGTTTTAAATTTTTATCATTTAATCTTTGTAATGATGAATAAATTCCTAAGTTAATTAAATTTAAAATATTTTCATTTAAATTTGATACATTTATAATTACAATTTTACCATTTCTTAATTCTTTAATTAAATCTATTTCATTTTTATTTAAAAAATCATTAGAAGCAGCGTTTACTGTATATGAAAATAAATGAGATACAACGCCATTTCTACCGGCATCTTCTCCATCATCAACTTTTTCATAGTTTTCTAAATTTTCTAATTGTTCTTTCAGATAATTCATTTTTAATTTTATATTATTTACAAGTTTTATATCTTCATTATCTTCAATAGCTGAAAATTCTTCATCAATAAATTTCAATTTAGAATTTTTATAAAGAAGTAAAAAATTTTTTAAATTAGTTGGTTTACTAATTTGTTTATGAATTTCTTTAATTGTAATTTCATTTTCATAGTCATTATTTTGTAATTTACTTATTTGTGTCAAAATATATCTATCGATTTTTAGAATTTCATATATACCTTCTAATAAATTTCTTGAAGCAATATCCCAATAATCAGATTTGTCATTTTCACTTTGAACGATTTTTAGAAATTGTTTAGTAGTTAGATAATTAAGTATATTAATATTTTTACCCCATGGTTTACCAATTTCGATAACATCATTTAATCTATTTGCTTTATTTGCTAAATATTTAACTTGAGTGTGTAAATTTCCTTTAAAATCATATATTAATAAACCATAATCATTTTTTATTCTGTCTTCAATTATTGGTAATATTGCACCAGTTGTTTTTCCAGAACCAGTTCTACCATAAATTATGGCATTTGTAAAATCTTTTTCTACAGTAATATTTTTTATAAATTTCCCTTTTTGTGTTTCAAATCCCATTTTCATTTTTTCACCTTTATATTAATATATTTAAGTTTATTCCTTTATGTTCTTTCAATGATAGAATTTTATATTAAAATATTTAAGTTGTCAAGGGTTTTAGTTAAATATATTAAGTAATTTAGTTTTAATGTGTTAAAATAACTTAACTATATTAAGAAAGGTAATCTAATATGACTAAAGAACAAATTATGGTTGAGTTATTTGAATTTTCTGCACCAACTTATTATAAATGGACAAAAAAAGAAAAAAGAAAAATATTTGATTTATTAAATTATGCTTTTTCATTGGAAGAATTGGAAGAATTTATAAGAACAGGAAAGATTAAAAAAATTGAAACATTAAATAATAAAGATAATAAAGAAACATTTGAAGAACTTGATAAATTTACTACACAATTAACGAAAGTATCTAATTCATTTATTGCAAAAAATATAATTAATATTATGACAGAACATTTTATTAATCATAATAATAAAATAAATATGGAAGATTTAATTTATGAAATATTTTCTTCAGCTTATTACAATTTTATTGAATGTGCGGATGAAGAATTTTTTTCAGAATTTTATGATGATAGTCCTTTTAGTTTGAGATGGAATGAATATACACATTGTATGGATTCAGATGATGTTGTGATGGATAAAATTTTATTAATGAGAAAATATAAAATAATAACACTAATACAAACTACACCTGAAGATTTTTTATACACAATATTTTCAAAATTATCTAGTATAAATTAATTATTTGGTTAAATAAAACTTAGTTAAATTATAATTAATAAGTGATTATTAAGTTAATTTCATAGGTATAGTTGTGGAATTGATTCGAGATGTTTTTATAAAAATAAAGAGAAATTACCAAATCCTAAATTTTGTGCTTTGGAGTTTCATTATATGAAAATTTATACTCAAAAAAGTTTTGAGAATTAAAAATAAAAGTACTTAAGTTTATATATTGAACATCAAAAAGAGGATATTATAACTTCAATAAAAAAATTCAGAAGTTCAAAATCTTTCAGTGGCGATAATTTTGTAAATCTATCTTTATTTACATTTAATGCTTTTTTATATGGAAGAAAAACAAAAGTTTTATAAGATATAGAATTTAATATTAATACAATTTTTGATTATGCATTAGTGTTTGATGATAAGATATAAAAGATATAGTTTCTAATATGGGAAAGGAAGTGGCAGAGGATAACGCAAATAAATAAATAATTTTTTGCTGTTCAATTTTAAGCTATTTTTAAGGTATCTACATAATTTATGTAGAAATTTTTTCATGTCTAAAAACTATCTTTAAAAGCTAAAAAAATAATATAATAGTAGTATTATTTTTGAGTGTTTTTTTATACTTTAACTTAATGATTTAATCTCATTCTTTTTTCAAAGGACGGAACAATTATGGAAAAAATGAAGAAAATAAAATTTTGAAAAAAGTAGGTATTTTGAATATGAGAAGGAGTTTAAAGTAGGGTATATACTAAAATCAATTTAATATTATTTTAAGGTTTAAAGAAGAAGAGTGTATTTTAAAAAATAATTTTTTAAAATAATAAAAAAAATATAAAAACAATAAATTTTTTAACATTTTTTATCTAATAATGATTTTGAAATAGACCATGTAGAAGCTTTATTAAATGATGAAAAACAAGGTAAACATCATC
>CAYUQQ010000092.1:0-3247 GCA_964446905.1 uncultured Candidatus Peribacteria bacterium | reverse complement strand
ATATACAAAATAATTTTAAAAACATTAATTTTCTTAAAATAAAAATATTTATTAATACTAACTATTGTTTACTATAAAGGAATAAAAACCTAAATTTAAAATAAGATTTGGATTTAATCATTTTTTCTATAAAATCTTTTATGTTAATAAATTAAAAATATTAATTTAACAAAAATTGATTTCCGGTTTTTTTATTAAAAGTTCATAAATTTTTTATCGCAAACTGTCAATTAATTTAATTTAAATACAATTTTAATTTTTAATAAAAAAATTAGTTTATTTTATATAGATTAAATATAAAATATAATATTTTATTAATTAATAATTTTTTATATGGGTAATTTTAATAGAGACAGATCTTTTGGTGGATCAAAAAGAAGTAATTTTGGTACAGATAACAGAAATAATAAAAGACCTGAGTTATTTAAGGCAATTTGTGACGAATGTAGTAAAGAATGCGAAGTTCCTTTTAGACCATCAAATAATAAACCTATTTATTGTAGTGATTGTTTTAGAATTAAAGACGGTTCTAAAAATGAAAGAAGTTTTGATACTTATTCTCGTGATAGATGAGATAAAAGAATGAGAAATAATTTTTCTACTAGTTGAGATAGAATTATGTATAAAGCAATTTGTGATGAATGTAATAAAGAATGTGAAATTCCTTTTAAACCACAAAATGACAAACCAATTTATTGTAGTGATTGTTTTAGTAAAAATAATAAAACAAAAAATATTTTTGATTCAAAACAAGAATTTGACAATCTTAATACAAAACTAGATTTAATTATTAAATTTTTTAAAATTTCTGAAATTAAACAAGAAAATGATAAAGTAGAAACTAAAAAAAATACAATTGAAATTAAAGAAAAAGCACCTAAAAAATCAAAAGAAATTAAAGAAATAAAAATTAAGAAAGTAACAAAAACCAAAAAAGCTTAAAAATAAATTTTTCAATTTCTTTTAAACAATTTCATGTTTTTAATTTCTTTTTTAGTATAATTTCATTTATTATTAATAAACTTAATAACCTCTTCTATATTTCATTCAGATAAACCAATTGTTCAGTTATTTGTTTTTTCGTAAACATAACGAATACATTCTTTTTGAAGTAAATTTGAAAGAGTATGAAATTTTAATATTTCAAAATTTGAATTTCAAATAATTTTTTGAATTTCTTGATCAAAAAAAATTTTAATATTTAAAAAATAATCTATAATTCTATTAAAAGCAAGTTGATAATTAGGGTTTATTGTTTTAAATTTGGGAATAATTTGTAAACGAATATAATTTCTTATATAAAATTCATTTTTATTACTAGAATCTTCAATAAAATTAATATTTTCTTTTTTACAATTAAATAAAATTTGTTCTTTAGTTAAAGACAATAACGGCCGTAATAAATCATTATTTTGCTCTTCAATTGAAATTAATCCATTTAATTTTGTTCATCGAATTAAATTAAACATAAATGTTTCAATTTTATCATCCAAATGATGAGCAGTAAAAATAAATTTTGATTTATATTTTTCTTTTATTTCTCTAAGAAATTTATATCTAGAAATTCTAGCAGCTTCTTCAATTCATATTTTATTTTTAGATGAAATTTTAGCTATTTTAGCATTTCAAACTATATAAGTAAATCAATTTTTTTTACAAAAATCCAAAACAAAATTCTCATCTCTTTTACTTTCTTTTCCTCTTAATTTATGATTAAAATGAGTTACTATAATACAATCTTTGTTATGTGCTTTCGATAATTCATATAATAAATACATACTATCACTACCTCCAGAACAAGCCAAAATTATATTATCATTTTTTTTAATATTGTATTTTCTAAAAAAATTTTTCATAGATGTTTTAATTTTCATTAATTATTCAAATTAATATTTTAATTTTAAAAAAAATAAGTCAAATTAAAAAACCTTAAGTTTGTTCAATTGTTCTTGACTTAATAAAAATTGAGATATAATTCTTGTTATTAAAAAATATTTTTGAAGTTTTAACTTTTATAAAAAATATCTCCAAAAAGTTTAAAGTAGTAAAAATAAAAACACTACAAAATTTTTAAACATAATTTTTTTATGATATTTTTTATAAAAGTTTCCATCTATATTTATTTTCTCCACTTTACGGTAAAAATAAGATAAACCAAAACGTTAACTGAAATTTTTAAATTAAAATATAAAAAAGGTTTTAATAAATTACTTTTAATAATTATTATGAATATTTCATATATATTTGGGTTGATTGCTGGAATTGCAGCTTTAATAACTTATGGATTATATTTTAAACAAATCCTTAAAGGACAATCAACTCCAAATCCTTCAACTTGGGTAATATGGCTCTTGATTGGTATAATAAATGCAATAACTTATTTTTCTGTAACAAATAATAATTTATGGCAAAGCTTTATAGTATTTGCAGTCACTTTTTCAGTATGTATTGTTTTTATTTATTCTTTATTCAAGGGTAAATTCTCAAAAATTTCAAAAACAGAAATAATTGTATTTATAATAGCAATTACTATTGGAATTTTTTGGCAAATAACATCAAATGATAGAATTTCAAATCTTCTTTTACAAGGAATTTATATTATATCATATATTCCAACAATCAATGGAATAATTAAAAAAACTTGTAAAGAATATTATGTTTCATGGATTGGAGCATTTATAGCTTACTTATTTTCAACAATTTCAGTAGGATTTGATCCAAAAGTAGATTGGATAGCTTTTGTACATCCAATTGTAAATGGATTATTAGGAAATGGAATTGTTGCAGGATTAATAATCTACAAAAAATACAAAAATAAAAAAATCCCTTCTTAATCTCCAAAATAGTCGAATTAATTAATGTAATTCAAAAACTCAAAAATATGCTAAATTTAAAAATCCTTAAATTTTACTTTCATTTAACAATGAACTTATTAGGAAATTTACTCAACTAGCAAATTTTCCAAATATTGTAGTAATATGTATCTGAGGTTATTTATTCATAAACACACTATAAGATATGTTTCTTTTGAATTTTAAAAAAATTTACATTTTTCATTATCAATTTGTTTATAAAATTATCGAACTAATAAAAATTACTATAAATTTTAAAAAGAAGGCAAAAATTTACTTTATTATATTTAATATTCTCAATATTTTTATAAATGAATAAAAAGAATTGAGAATAAAAATATAAATTTTATTTATAATTTAATTTAATATGAAAAACAATATTATTCAAGAATTAA
>CAYUQQ010000091.1:0-3272 GCA_964446905.1 uncultured Candidatus Peribacteria bacterium | reverse complement strand
ATGAGTATAAAAAATTTATGGCACCATATTTGATACAATGGGAAGCTATTAAGATGTCAAAAAATAAATGATGTTTATTGTATGATTTTTTATGAATATCATGAGAAGAAGAAAATATATATTTAAAATGAGTAACAGATTTTAAATTAAAATTTTCATCTTATATATATCAATTTCCAAAAACTATTATTTATGTTAATAGTAAAATAATATTTAAGTTATTAAAAATTAAATTTTTTATTAAAAATTTAATTATAAAAAAATAATTTTAATTTTTGTCAATCTATTTTTATTTGTAATCATATTATTATAATATATACTTATAAGTGCCAATTTTAAATTTAATGTAATTTTTAATTATATTATATTTTATTTTATAAAAATTTTTTTATATGTCTAAAAAATTATTAATGGCTTGATTAACAATATTAGCCTTTAGCGTAACTTCTTGTTCTGTTCCTTTTATGTCTACAGAAACTCCAGCTCCAGCTCCAGCTACAGAAACTCCAATTACAAATGTTCCTGCTATAGAAACTCCAGCTCCAGCTCCAGCTACAGAAACTCCAGCTCCAGCTACAGAAACTCCAGCTCCAGCTACAGAAACTCCAGCTCCAACTCCAGCTGAATAATTATATATAATAAAAATCACATAACTATAAGATAGTTATGTGATTTTTATTATATATAAAATTTTAATTGATTTTTTGTATATTTACTTATTATTGATTATATAATATTACCTTAAGCAAAGTTTTTAAATTTAAAATTCATTAAAATACATTATTTATATGCGAGAGTTTATTAATTTATTTTGGAGTATTTTTTTAATATAATTAAAATTCATTATTTATTATGAATGAAAAATTTAAAATTTATTTTAAAGAAAATTTTTTTAAAAATAAGAAAGAATTAAAATCTTTTTTATTATCTTTAAATAAGGTCTTAAAAAAACTATTCGTATAAATACAAATAAAATTAATATTAAAGACCTAAAAGATATTCTTAAAAAATCAAATTATAAACTTACAAAAACTTTTATTAAAAATGTTTTTTATATAGAAAAACTAAAAGATTTTAATGAATTAGAAAAAAGACTTGGTTTTAGTTTTGAACATTTAATGTGATTTTTTTATATTCAAGAACTTTGAGCAAGTAGTTCAGTGTATTTTTTATCTAATTGAAAGATTGATAAAAAAGAATATTTAATTTTGGATATGGCTGCTAGTCCATGATGAAAAACTACACAATTATCTGAATATTATCCAAATAGTTTTATTGTAGCAAATGAATTTGATAAAAATAGAACTCCTCAATTAATTTCAAATATTGAAAGAATGTGAGTAGATAATGTTTGAATTACAAATTATAATTGACAATTTATTTGAAGATTAACTGAAGTTTTTGATAAAATATTACTTGATGCTCCATGTAGTTGAGAATGAATTGCTTTTAAATCAATTGAAAGTTTAAAATTTTGGAATATTAAAAATATTAAAAAAATTAATAAATTACAACAAAAACTTCTTGAATCTTGACTTAATTCATTAAAAATATGATGAGATTTACTTTATAGTACTTGTACTATGAATAAAATTGAAAATGAAGAATTAATAAAAAAAATTTTTGATAAATATCCTTGATGTTTTAAAATTATTTTACAAAAAAGATTTTGGCCACATATAGACAAAACTTGATGATTTTTTGTTTGTAAAATAAAGAAATTAAAATCCATTACATATAATTTTAAATTTAAACAAGAATTAAATAATAAAGAAATTAGAGATATAAATGATCATGATAAGAAAGTTATTAATGAATTTTGTTTTAAATATTGACTTGATTTAAATAATTTTATAATTTATAAATTTAGAAATGATATACTTATTTTAAAAAAACAGTCAGTTTATGAATATATCAAAAATAGAATTTATTTTTTAAAACTTTGAAAAAAAATTGGTAAAATAGAAAAAGATAATTTTATACCAAATTATTATATCTGAAGAGACTTTATATTATCAAAAATGTTTAAATATGAAATAAAAAATAAAAAAGAACTGGATAATTATTTTAAATGATTTGAAATTTGATGAAATATTAAAGAAAAATATATTCAAATTCAATATAATAATTGTAATATTTGATTAGGTATTTTAAATAAAGAAAATTGAAAAATTAAAAATTGGTTTCCTGTTTCTTGGATAAGAAAATAGATTTAAAATCTAGTTTTCCAATTTGTTAAAATAGTTTCTAAATTTATTTCATAAGGATCTATTTTGGAGCCATCAATCCATTTAACAATACTATTTACTATCATTTTGTCTTTGCTTAAATTTAATTTTACTTGTATTTCTCTACTAAAAACAGAAATACAGTTTTTATTTGTTGTAGAATTACATATTAATGAATAACTTCAAGTTTGATTTACCAAACCATTATTATCAAAATATACCGGATAAATATTTTTATATTCTCAAAAATTTGTAGATGTGTTTGTAACTCAAGATAATGTCCATTTAAATCAATCATTATTAAGAGTATATGATCAGGATATATAATTTGTAAAAGCATCATTTCAAATACAACTTGAATCATATTCTAATGTGTTCCAACAATTTTTGTAATCACTACTAAATTTTACCCAATTAGTATCACGGATATTTGCAACAGCTTCTATTCATTCCCGGGCTATATTTATAGCCTTTATTCTGTTTTCTGTAGTAGCATTTAATTTTTGTCATTTATTTAAAATATTATAAGTTCAAATAATTCAAATTGTAAGCACTATAATAACAACAATTACTTCTATTATTGAATTTCATTTATTATTTATCATAATTAATTATTAAGTAAATTTTAAATATTTCCTAATAATCCTAATGTTTATATACTTAAGTAAAATTACTTTATTATTAATCCAGTTTAATTTAAAATGTTTTTAAATTAAAAAAAATTAAAAACCAATTTTTATTAAGTATATATTAAAAAAATTTTTTAACTATTATTACTTGAATTTCAAATAATATTTCATGTATTAGAAATAGGTTTTTCTGAGTCTGTTTTAATTTCTTCAGATTCTTTTACTATAGTAAATAAATGTTCAAATAAAAGCTCATCATTCTTATCATAATATTTTATATTATAAAGATTAATACCATCATTCATGGTGCCATAATCTTTATTAGCAAAATAATACCAATTAGTAGAATAAGGTATAAATTTTGTTAATTTAAATCAATTGATTTTTATGAATTTAACAACTCAAGAATTTATTT
>CAYUQQ010000090.1:0-3373 GCA_964446905.1 uncultured Candidatus Peribacteria bacterium | reverse complement strand
TTATAATTCATATTAATGTTATTTTTTTACTAGTTGTTAAGTTTAAAAAATTAAAACTTATACGATTAAAAAAAATATTAAAATTATATTTTATTTTTCTATTTTTTGAATTAGTTAAATAATTCATAATTATATTTTTATGTAGTAAAAAAATTATGATTTATACTTTAATTAAATTTAAAATAAAGTAAAGAATATAAACTTGACTTTTTTATATAATTATTTAAAAATCAAAAATTGATATTTTATATAAAATATATAATATAGATTTATATATTAAAAATAACTAAATAAAAAAAATAATTATAAATCCCCCCTCTCTCTCTTAATTCTTTAAAGTTTAAATTAAACATAATTTATGAATAATGATCTATATAAAAATAAAGTTTTTATTTTATTTACATTAATTTTTTGATTTTTATCATGAATATTTTTTAGTATAATTTTATTAATTAAAAATTTAATTTGAAAAAAAGCATACCCATTAAAAGAAAATAAATTTTTGGATGTTATAAATTTTATTTTTCATATTTGACCAAAAAATTTTTGGAAAAATCCTACTGGAATAAAAATAGGGAGAAGCATAGCAACTTTTTTGTATTATGTTTTTGAAAAAGAAGATAATTTTAAAGAAAAAAAATAAAAAAAGTTTTATTTTATCATATTTTTTCCAAGATATTTTAAATTTTTATTTTATACTAACTTACTTTAATAATTTCTAAAAATTTATTTTAAAAAAAACAAATACTTATGTATATCTTTTCTTCCTCTACGGGAGACAAAAGATATACAAAAGAAAGTTTTAGTTATATAATTATTAATAAGAATCAATTAAATTTTATTCTAATTATTTAAACAAACTAGTATAAATATGCTTATTTTTTAGTTGTTCATTTTGAATTATAAATACTTTTTATATTAGCTCCGTCTGGATATAATTCAGTATCTCATAATGTATCCCATCTGTCTTTGGATGTGTAAAAAATAACTTTTTTATTTCATTTTGATTTAGAAAAATATAAACGTTTTAATGATTTAGATACATAGTATTCAAATAATCTTTTATCTGGTATTACAATATCTTTTTCTTCTTTTACCCACCTTATAACAGTTTGAATATATTTATCAGTTACATATCAAAATAATACTATATTTGCCAAAATTTTTTTTAATCAATCTCTTATTCTTTCGTGACTATATAAAAAATTATCTGATTCCAAACGTATCTGTATTTCAATTGGTAAAGGCTTTTGAATAGAATCAGGATCATCAATATTATATGGAATATTTACTTTTCAAGCAATTTTAACATCTTGATAATCAATAGATGACATTTCTTTAGATTTTGAAAAAGAATTTTGTAACAAATTATAAAATGTTGAATCTATATTAGATATACTAAGTAATAATTTTTCATCAACAAATTTTTTACTTTTAATCTGCATCATATTTAAATATTCTTTTGTATCTCAGATACCTATTTCAGCATATGAAATATTTTCAAATAATTTCTCTAATATATAAATACCATCCTCCTTATTTTTGACATGAATTTGTAATCAAAATAAATCTTTAATTTTTCTCATATCATCATATTCTGTTTGACAAATTGATTTTATAATAATACTTTCTTTAGTTTTTGGTCTATATTTAATAGTAAAATGCATGGTTTTATTAGATATTTTAAAATTAGTATAATGTGCCGTTGTTATATCGCCATCTTTATCTCAGATATTAATATTGGGAAAATTATTTTTATCAATTTGCAATCAAGTAAGTAATACATTTTTAATATATTTTTGCATTCTTATATTAGCATATCATAAATCATAAATTTCTGATTTTATAAAATTATTAAAATCAGAAATTTTTTTCATAATTTTTGCAATGGCACAGTTTATTTGTCAACCTGGAGTATCTTGTGTTTTTTTAATAAAATTTATAATTTGTTTTTTACTAGAAAAGCCTTCTTTATAATAATTAGAAGGAAGATTTCTTAAAAACTCATTTTTATAAAATTCTTTTGCTTCATTAAAAAGAACATTAAATAATTTAATTCCTTCTCGAATTTCAATATTAGTATTAGTTTTATTATATATAAGCTTTACAATTTGATCATCACTTAATCATTTAACTGAAAATGTGTCCAAATCTCTAAGCATAAATGTTTTTTTTGTTTTATTTTTAACAAAACATATTATTTTATCAACATTTAATTTATTTAAATCATCAGGAAATAATTCAATACCTATTTTATTTTTAATGTATTTAATAATATCAGAAACCTCTTTTCATTTTATATGTTTTAAATCTTCCTCTGTAATTAATAATTTATGAATATTTTTTCAATCTCAAGATAAAACATCTTGATATAATTTACTATTTGGAATTTGAGTAAATGCTGTTATATTTCAATATCATCAATATAAAGAACTTCATGTTCATGATAAGTGATTTTGTGTCATACTTTTTTTAATAAATTTATTACTTTAAATTATATCATATAATTTATTTTTTACAAAAAACACTCAAATTTTGATTTATTAAAATTTTACATATACTCTTTTTGTTTATTTGTAATAAAAAACTTATGATATTAATTTATTGAAAAGGTAAAGTGTGAATATGATTAAAAGAGTTTTGTGATTATAATAAAATTAATACAGATGTCAAGGATGATTCTTGTAATATAATAGATTTTTCAAAATATTCTCAAATCATACCATCTCCTTGAATACCTCAAAATCATAGAATTTATGAAACAGGAAAGATTTTATGAGAACTTGATTTTATTTATTCTTTTATCCAAAAATGATTTAAAATAATTTCTATTTCTTGAACAGATTGAAAATCCACTACTACATGGATTCTTTATAATATTTTAAAACAATATCTTAAAGATAAAAATAAGGAAACAAAAAAAGAAATTATAGAAACTGATAATTTTATAACAATTTGAAATTCATGAGTTTTTTTAAGTGGTAACTTTGATAAACCTTTTTCTAATACTGTTCTTGAAATACAAAAAAATAATATAAAATCTTGATATATTGTAATAGAAATATCAAGTTTTATGGCTTATAATATAAAAAAATTTAAATCAGATTATGGAATTTTTACAAATTTTGAGCTAGATCATTTAAATTGGCATAAAGACATGCAAGATTATTTAAATGCTAAACTTAATATTTTTGAAAACACTACAAAAAAATTAATTATAAATAATCAGGTATTTGAAAAAACAAAAGAACTTGGATTAAAAATAAAAGTAAAAAATGCAAGAATTTTTTGAATTTCAAATGATAAAAAAATTAAAGATCGTATTGAAATGCCTTATATAATCATTTGATGAAAGAAGAAATATGATATTGAG
>CAYUQQ010000089.1:0-3450 GCA_964446905.1 uncultured Candidatus Peribacteria bacterium | reverse complement strand
TATAGCATCTATTCTTTCAGAGTGAATTTCTTTATATTTAAATATTTTTCATATAAAAAATCAAATAATTAAAATAAATATAAATATTAATAATAAAATTATATATTCAAAAAAATTTAATTTATATAAAAATTCTAAATATTTCATATTTTTTTATTTAAATTTTGTAATTATAATATTTTCTAGTTAATATTTTATTTTTTAATAAAATTTTGCAATTTTAATTTAATTATTAAAATAAAATTAATAAAAAGTAACAAAATTATATGTCTATTAATTATTTTGATCAAACATTTTTTTCAAAATACTTAAATAATGAAGAAATTCTATATATTTGTCATAAACATATAGTAATAATTATAGATAGTATAATTTTATTATTATTTTTTTGAGTAATTGTACCATCTTTTTTTTATTATAATAATTCATTTTGATTACAAGAGTTTATAAATTTTTCTTATTTTAAAATATATTTAGTTTTAGTTTATGTTATTATAATGTATAAAATTTTTGATTGGTATAATGACGTATGGATTATTACCAATAAATGAATAATTGATTTGGACTGGTCTTTTTTAAAAAGTAATGTTGTTTATATAGAATATAATGATATGAGATGAATTGAATTAAAAAAACATTCCTTTTTAGATTCTTTATTTGATAAATGAGATATATTAATTGTTTTAGGGTGAGAAGATTCAGTATTTGCTTTAGAAAATGCCACCTCTCCATGAATCATTGTATGACAAATACAGGGCATAATAGAAGATATTAAAAATCATAAAAATGATAGTGAAGAATCTTCTTTTGATATATTATTATGAGCTTTAAAAAAGGTAGTAAAAGAAAAATTAGAAGAAGATTGAATATATTCTTATACAGAAAATATAAATAATAATGAAGAAATAGAAAAAATTTTACAAAAAAAATGAACTATTGATCTAAGAAAAAATCTAATTAAATAAAAAATTTCTTTTTTAAAAAATTATAGATATAATTATATATATAATTTTAATATTTTATTTATTAACTATTTATTTATGAAAATTAATAAAAGGATTAATTTAAAAAATTTAGATAAAGATAAAGATGTTGTAAATAGACTAGTAGAAGAAAATATAACATGAAAACTTGATAATTACATAAAAAAATTTAATAATAAAAAAGATTTAAAAATTAATTTTAGTTTATCTTTAGAAAAAAATAAAAAAGAACTTTTTAATTGAATTATGAATGTTGTAATTGATGGTGAATCTTTTAGATATAAAAGAGAAGATTATAAAAAATTAGATGATTTAATAAATAATTTATTTGAACATTTAAAAGAAAGTTTATCAAACAAATAATATTTAATAAAATATAATATAAATACTTGATTTTTGTTATTAAGATTTTAAGTAAGATTTTAAGGAATTATGGAAAAATGTTGTGTTTAAAATATTTGTTAACTTTGTAAAGATTAATTAATCACCTTCACAGTAGATAATGAGTATTTATTAATTATTTCCTTAATTATTTAAAATTTCAAATTCAAGATTTTTTGGAATTTTTTAAATAATAAAATATAAAATTTAAATTTTAATATTAATTATCTTTTAAGATGATAATAATTGCATGAATACTAATTGCACTTTTAGTATTTGGTATAATAGTATTATTTCATGAATTTTGACATTTTTTTAGTGCTAAATTTTTTTGAGTAAAAGTAGAAGAATTTTGATTATGAATACCTCCTAAAATTATAAATTTATATAATGATAAATCTTGAACTAAATATAGTTTAAATTTATTACCTATTTGATGATTTGTAAAATTAAAATGAGAAGAATTTAATGAGGATACAATTAAAGATAAAAATTCTTTAGCATGAAAACCAATATTTATACAAATGATAATTGTATTAGCGTGAGTTATGATGAATTTTATTTTAGCAATTTTAATTATATCTACTTTTTTTTATATAGGTATTTCACCTATTGCTATAAATACAGTATTAGAAACAAATACAAAAATTAAATTAATTCCAAATTTAAACGATGCAGTTAAAATTTGATTAATTAAAATAGATTGATTATTATTATCTCCAAGTGCTTGAAGTGTTGCAGAAAAAGCATGAATAAAACATAATGATGTTTTAATTAAAATTAATAATAAGACAGTTACAAGTCCTCAAGACATGATCAATGTTGTTAAATATTCACAATATCCTATTGTATTTACAATAAAGCGTTTGACTAAAATTGTAAATATAACTATCTTACCTAAAAATTGAAAGATTTGAAGCTATGTATGATATAATTTAATAGAAATAAATAAAGATTTTAAATATAAATATTCATTAGATCAAGCATTAAAAGAATGAATAAAAGAAACTTATAATCAATGATTATTTACTTTTGAATTATTAAAAAATTTATTTAAAAAACTTAGTTCAGTTAAAAAAACAGATAGGGAAGAAGCTTTAAAATATTTATGATGACCTATTGCATTATGAAATTTGTTCGTAAATTTAGTAAAAGAAAATTTTGATGTTTCTATTATATTTATTATATGAGCTATTATTAGTATAAATTTATGAATTTTTAATCTTTTACCAATACCTGCATTAGATTGATGAAGGTTTTTTATAATGTTATTAAATTGAATAGTTATATTTATTTTTTGAAGAAGAATTATAGACTATAATGTAGAAAATTTAATACATATAATATGATTTATAATATTAATTTGATTGAGTATTTTTATAGCATATCAAGATATTTGGAGAATAATTACAGGTTAAAAAATAATTACAAATTCTCATTTTAAATTTTGTTTTTTAAAATAATTTTTACATTCTAAAATTGTTCATCTTTTAAATTCTTCAAATTTTTTTGTAAGTTCACGTCAAACGCATATTTGATGATTTTCTCAAAAATATTTTTGTAAATCTTCTAGTGTACGAATTAATCTATGTACAGATTCATAAATTACAACACTAAATTCTTTATTTTTTAATGAATTTAATAAGGTTTGTCTTCATTTTTTTAACGGTAAAAATCATATATATAAAAAATGATGAGTCATAAGTCATGAACAAATTAATCAAGCCAATAGTGCCGAAGCTCAAGGAATCGGTGAGATTTGAATATTTTCTGATATTGCATTTTGAATAATGTTATATGCAGGATCAGATATTCCAGGAGTACCAGCATCAGAAATTAAAGCAATATTTTTTCATTCTTTTAGTAAATCAATTACTTTTTTTATTTTAAAATTATCTGAATATGAGTGAAAACTAATTAAATTATTTTTTATTCAAAAATGATTTAAAAGAATACCGGATTTCCTAGTATCTTCACAAACTATAAAATCGACTTCTTTAAGAGTTTTTAATGCTCTAAGAGTAATGTCTTCAAGATTTCATATTGGAGTAGAAACAATATATAACATATAATATATAAATAAAAT
>CAYUQQ010000088.1:766-3476 GCA_964446905.1 uncultured Candidatus Peribacteria bacterium | reverse complement strand
TATGAGAAGCAGATATTTTAAGAAGAGCTATATGAAAAAAGAAAGTTGATTTATTAATGGAACAAAAAGAAAAATTTATAAATGCATCTATTAAATTATGACATCCCAAAGAATTATCTAAATATATTTTTGAGGAAATTATTGAGCCATTTGCATGATATGGTTTTAATAAATCACATGCAGCTTGTTATGCTATGATAGCGTATGAAACAGCATATCTTAAAACTCATTATTATACAGAATTTATGACAGCTTTAATGGTATCGGATGAGGAAGATATGGATAGAATTACAAAAGAAATAGAAGAGTGTAAATCAAAATGAATTAATGTTTTAGGTCCAGATATTAATGAGTCTATGAAACATTTTACTTATATAGATAAACAAAATATTCGTTTTTGATTAAAGGCTATTAAATGATTATGAGATTGACCAATAGAAACTATTAAAAAATTTAGAAAAGAAAAACAATACAAATCTTTGTCTGATTTTATTATAAACACATGAAGTGATGTAATAAATAAAAAAAGTTTAGAAGCATTAATTTTAAGTTGAGCATTAGATGATTTTTGAGAAAGGGCATCAATGATCGCTTCTATACCAAAAATAACTTCTTTTTTAAAAGAAATTCAAAAAAAACAAGAAACTAAACAAATATGACTTTTTGATATATGATGAGATTCTTTTTTGGATTTAAAATTTAGTTTGGAAAAAGTTAATCCAATGTCATTTGAAGAAAAAATTAAATGAGAAAAACAAATTATGTGATATACAATTACATGACATCCTTTGGATTGATTAAAAAAATATATAGAGCAAAAATCTATATGACTTAAGAGTGTTTATAAATTTAAAAAAGAATTAGAAACAAAAACATATTCTATTGAACAAGAGTTTTTTAAAAAT
Organism: uncultured Candidatus Peribacteria bacterium; assembly: GCA_964446905.1. Lineage (GTDB taxonomy): Bacteria > Patescibacteriota > Gracilibacteria > BD1-5 > UBA2023 > CAYRGR01. The sequence continues at coordinate 2,571 of CAYUQQ010000088.1, read as the reverse complement.
TTTGAAAATAATTTAAATGAAAATTGAGATTTAATTAAAGAAGATGATACTGAAGTTTTATTAAATGAAAATATTAGCGATCAAAAAAAACAAGAGTTTAAAAAAAATTCTTTTAAAGAAAAACAAGAAAATGTTAGATTTTTTTGAGTTATTACAAATATAAGAAAAATTCAAACTAAGTCATGAAAAATGATGCTGATAATAAATTGTGATAGTTTTGATTTTAAATTTAATATTACAATTTTCCCAAGAGATTATGATAAATTTGTAAATCAAATTGAAGAAAATAAATTTATATTAGTAGATTGATATTTAAAATTAAATGAACAAAATGAAGAAATATCTGTAATAGCAAATAATATTCGTACCACAACAATTACTTTTGCAAGACAACAAGCCAAAGAATTAGGATTTTTTAATGAAGAATATAAGGTAAATTTTATAATTAATACATTTAATGAAGAATTTAATAAAGAAGTTCAAAACGAATCTTTTAAAGATGAAAAAAATAATAAAGAAGAAAATTATATAATTAAAATTAATTCTGATTTTACCAAACAAGATCTTTTAAAGATTAAACAATATTTAGAAGATCAGGAAAAGGGAAATATAAAAATATATTTAGATATATGATGAAATATAATTGATACTAAAATTAGTTTAAATAAAATACCAAATTTTTAACAAAAATTATTATTGTTTAACAATTGTTAAAAAATATTTAAACATTAAAATGAATAAATATATAAATTTGTCAAGTCATTTTTTTAATTTGAGTTTATTTTTATTTGACAACAAAACAAAAAAGATTAAATTAAAATTAGATTTTTTATCTTAAATAAATTTTTTTGGTTTTTTAACATTTTTTTAACAAATTGGAAAAAAAACACTTTTGACATATACCAGTACTATTCGATGAAATTTTAGACACTATAAAAATAAATAAAAATAAAAATAATATTATAGTAGATGCTACTATTTGAGTTTGATGACATGCTTTGGGCATTATAAAAAAATTAAATAAAAATGATACATTTATTTGATTTGATTTAGATAAAGACAATTTGAATATAGCTCAATGTAATATTAATTCAGAAGTTTGAGAATTTATTAAAAAAAATAATATTAAAACATATTTTATAAATTCCAATTTTTCTTGCATAGATTCAGAACTTTTTAAATTAAATATTCGTAATATATCTGCTATTTATTATGATTTATGAGTATCTAGTTTACATTTTGATGATAGTAATAAATGATTTTCTTTTAGATTTGATTGTGATTTAGACATGAGATTTGATAAAATTAATAATTCTTTAACAGCAAAATATATAATTAATAATTATTCTGATACAGAACTTTTTAAAATATTAAAACAATATTGAGAAGAAACAAAAGCAAAATTTATCGTAGAAGAAATTATTAAAATTCGCAAACAAAAAGAAATAAAAACTACATTTGATTTAGTAAATATTATAGAAAAATCTAGTTTTGATCCAAAATCTAAAGTAAGAGTATTTCAGGCATTAAGGATAGAAGTAAATAAAGAATTTGATAAAATAGAAGAATCTTTAAATAAAGCTGTAAGTTTATTGGATATTGATTGAATATTAGCAGTTATTACTTTTCATTCTTTGGAAGATAAATTAGTGAAACAAATATTACAAAAATTTTTAAAAAATGATAAAGATAGTATTACAGGACAAGATATATCTTTGCCAATTTTAAAAAAAATATATAAAAAGCCTCTTATTCCAAGTATAAAAGAAGTTAATTTTAATACTAGATCAAGAAGCGATAAACTT
>CAYUQQ010000088.1:0-756 GCA_964446905.1 uncultured Candidatus Peribacteria bacterium | reverse complement strand
GAGCAGTAAAGAAAATTAATAATTAATAATTAAAAAAAACTATGAGTAATAATTTATCATCTTTTTCATGAGATCAAAACGATTGATATTACTTTGATTGAAATAAATGTATGCAATGATTTTATTGATCTTATAAAGAAGATAATAAAATACATGATATTTTTATACGTCAAATAGATTGCCAACAATTTGAAATGTTAAAAAAGGCTAATATAAAAAATCCTATTTCTGCTATATTATTAAGTACAAAAGAAGATATTTTTTTACATATTAATCAAATACAAGTTTCTTAAATTATTAATTCATAATTAATATAATGAATCCAAATTTAATAGTAATGAAAAAATGAAAGATTCCGTTTTTTTCAGAAAGGAAAGTTTCTAGAGAAAATTTTAAACTTTCATTTACAAAAACATATATTCTTACACTTATAATTATATGAATTTTGTGAATATATTATGTTTGGGCCTTAAATATAAATGCAACCAAATGATATGTTATAAGAAATCTTGAAATAGAAAGAAGAAATTTAGTTATGGAATTAAATTTATTAAATATGAGAATTGCAGAAGTTCAGTCTTTGAGTAATATTTTTTCTGATGATACTATTTCTTCTATGCAACAATTTGATAATCCAAAATTTTTGGTAGTAAAAGATATGAATGTTGCTTTATTAAATAATAATAAATATTAAAATACAATATTACAAGATATTTCGCTAAACTATAGTTATTATGTAATCTGTTGCTGTTACTC
>CAYUQQ010000087.1:0-3508 GCA_964446905.1 uncultured Candidatus Peribacteria bacterium | reverse complement strand
TATAATGATTTGAAAGATTTTTCTCTAAAAGAAGAAAAAAAATGATTGGATTATATTTTTCAAATAGAATCAGATTTAATTGAAGTTTTAGCAAAAATGGAATTTGATTGAGTTAAAATTGATTCTTCAAAATTAAAAAATATTTGATTAAAAATAAATGAAGAATGTGAATTAATAGAAAAAGAAATATATGAATTAGTTTGAGAAAAATTTAATATTAATTCATCAAAACAAGTTCAAGAAATTTTGTTTACTAAATTAAAATTACCTCAAAATAAAAAAAATAAAACAGGTTTTAGTGTTGATAATGAAGTATTATCTGAGCTTGGTAAAAATTATGAAATAGCTAATATGATTTTAAAATACAGATGATTAAAAAAATTGTTAAATACTTATGTTGATTGATTATTAAAATTTATTGATTCTAAAAACCAAAGAATTCATACTACATACAATCAAACTCAAACTTCTACATGAAGATTATCTAGCGAAAATCCAAATTTACAAAATATACCATTTTGAGATGAATATTCAGATGCTATTAAATCTTGTTTTATTACTACAAACTCTGATTATGTTTTTTTAATTTCAGATTATTCTCAAGTAGAGCTTAAAATTTTAGCAAATTTAAGTAAAGATAAAACTTTGCTTGAGGCTTTTAATAATAATGAAGATATTCACAATAAAACTGCAAAATTTCTTTTTGGCGAAAACACTATAATTACAAGCGATTTAAGGCGTAAAGCAAAAACTGTAAATTTTGGTATTATTTATTGAATTTCTGGTTTTGGTTTATCAAAAAATATTAACACCTCTCCAACAGAGGCAAATTTATATATTCAAAAATTTTATGAAAAATATACTTGAGTAAAAATTTTTTATGAAGATTTATTAAAAAAAGCAAGAATATCTTCTTATATAGAAACATATTTTGGAAGAAGAAGATATATATCTTGATTAAATGATGCAAACAAAATAATTCGTTCTCAAGCAGAAAGAGAAGCTATAAATATGCCAATCCAATGAACAGCAGCAGATATTATTAAAATAGCAATGATTAAAATAAATAATTTTTTAATTAAATGAAATTATAAATCAAAAATGATTATGCAAGTACATGATGAACTTGTTTTTGAAATTTACAAAAATGAACTTGAAATATTAAAAAATGAAATTAAAAACATTATGGAAAATGTAGTTTTATTTGAAACAAAATTATTTGTAGATATTTGAATATGAGAAAACTGGAAAGAAGCTAAAAAATAAAAATCGAAAAAACAAAAAAATATTTATTTTTTCTTGTATCCTCTAAAATATCTTATTCTTACTTTATCTTTTTCTGGAAGTTTAAGAATTAAATCATATTTTTTATCTTTAGATATTTTTTCTTTTTTAATGTTTTTTGTTTTCAATAAAAGATCGTTTAGAGTTAAATTTACTTTTGATCTTGATGCTAAAATAACTTCTTCAACATTGGAAAATATTAATTTATATATTAATTGATTATTAACTTCGGTACTATTTTTGGCTATTTCTTTTATTATTCGAACTAAAACTCAAAGTTTATCTATTTTGGAACCTAATATATTAAGATTATTTTCAATTGCTTCAATTGCAGTAAAATTTAGTTTATATAATTTAATTATTTTATTTAATAATTTAATTTTATCATCAATATTATCAAATCAATAACCTAATATTGTTGGATCAGAAACAATCATTTTAATAGGATCTTTGAAACCTCTTTCTTTTAGTCATTTAATTTTATTATCAATATTATCAAAACCTAAACCTAATATTGTTGGATAAGAACTAATTATCTTGATAGGATCTTTGAAACCTCTTTCTTTCAGTCATTTAATTGTATTTTGAAGAGATTCTTCAGTATATAATGTTTTAGACTTTTTTCTAAATCTTGTATAAAACAAGAACAAAATCATAAATTTTCTAATACTTTTTTTCTTTTTTCTATGACTAATTTTTTTGTTTTATCATTATCTCTACACTTTCTTAAATCTGTAGGCAATATTCCTTCTGAGGTTATAATATTTGACATAAATTTAATATTGTTAGTGTTAGATAGTCTTATTTTATCATAATATTTAAATTATTTCAAAAGTAAGGCACTTTTTTTTACCGTATACATAAATCTAAGATTTTAATCAATTTAATAAGAATATTGAGTAATAATTTTTTTATTTAAGTTTTGTAAAAATTTTAGATAAAAACGAACTTAAAATATTAAAAAAAGAAATTAATCTTTTTTAAGAATATTAATAAAAGTTTCTGAAGGAATATTTACTTTTCAAAATTGTCTCATTTTTTTCTTTCATTCTTTTTGTTTATCAAGTAATTTATTTTTTCTTGTAACATCTCATCAAGATAATTTTGCAATTACATCTTTACGTAATGGGGGAATTGTTTCTCTGGCAATTACTTGAGCTCATATAGCCGCTTGAATTGCAATAGAAAATTGTGCTTTTGGAATATTGTCTTTTAATTTTTTACAAATTTTAATTCATATATTTCTTGCTTTATCTGAATGTACTATATTTGATAAAGCATCCAATCTATCATGAGCAACTAAAATATCTAATTTTACAAGATTATCTGATTTGTATTTAACAAATTCATAATTTAAACTGGCATATCAACTAGACAAACTCTTTAAATCATCATAAAAATCAGAAATAATTTCTGCAAGAGGAATCTCATATACAAGCACAACTCTTTTTGTATCAATAAAAAATTGATTTATATATACCCCCCTTCTTTCTTGTGCTAATTGCATTAAATTTCAAACAAAATCAACTGGTGTAATAATTTCAACTTTTGCTATAGGCTCTTCTACTTGTATAAATGTGCCTGGTTTTGGAAAATCTTCTGGATTTGAAATATATAAACAAGTAGCTTGTTTTCAGGCATAGTCTATAATTTCTGATTTAAATTTACAATATTGCTCTGTTTTATTTCAAAATAATAAAACTTTGTAAGTAACCTGAGGACTTGTTATAATTACGTCTATTTGAAATTCTCTCCATAATCTTTCTTTTACTATGTCCAAATGTAATAATCATAAAAATCAACAACGGAATCAATATCATAATGCTGGAGATGATTCGTTTTCGATTGATATAGAAGAATCATTTAAAGAAAGCTTATTTAAACTATCTTTTAATTTATTATATTCATCTGAATCTACAGGATAAATACCAGCAAAAATAAAAGGCAATATTTTTTTAAATCATTTAATTGGTTTTTTATATTCTTCTTTTCAGACAAAAACAGTATCTCAAACCCTTGCTTCAGATATAGACTTTAATCATGTAACTACATATCAAATCTCTCATTCCTTTAAAACATTACTAAGATTATATTTTGGTGCAAAATAACCAACTTCCAATACATCAACCTTTACTCAAGTATGTAAAAATTCTATCTTATCTCATTTTTTTATTTCTCAAGAAAATAACTTTAAATAAATGACAACTCATTTATATATATCATA
>CAYUQQ010000086.1:0-3655 GCA_964446905.1 uncultured Candidatus Peribacteria bacterium | reverse complement strand
ATAAAACAAACTGTGTAAATGAGATTTTTTAATAGGAATTGAGATAGAATATTTTACCAATTATGAGTTTTTGGCTAGTTGTCAACATGCAGCTTCTATATCATCTCACATTTTATGTCTTAAAGTAGACGTAACTCAATATGATGTTAAAATTTTTTGAAACTCTAAAATTCTTGATTTTGAACTTGATTTTAATTTTGAATTAGAACCTGTATTATAACCTATAAAATTTACATGAGCTAATTTGTTTTTTAAAAGTTTTCATAATTCATGAGCTAATTGAATCGTATCATTTAATCAAGATAACATTGTATATTCAAAAAAAATTTTTTTATTGGTTTTTTTAATATAAGTATCACAAATTTTTATTAATTCTTGAATTGAATAATTTTTTGCTACTGGCATAATTTTTTGTCTAATTTCATTATTTGGCGCATGTAAACTAATAGCCAGGCTCGTTTGAGGAAAATCAGTTCAAAACTTATTTATTCATTCCAAAATTCAACAAGTAGAAACAGTGACTCTACGATTAGAAAAATCAAGTTTATTTTTTTCACAAATTATATTAATAGATTTTTTTACATTGTCATAATTTAAAAAAGGTTCTCACATTCACATAAATACTATATTTCTTAATTTTTTTCATTCTTTATTTAAAATCATACAAGCATACATAATTTCATCTATAATTTCATAAAATTCAAGATTTCTTGTTAATCACATTTTTCAGGTTTCACAAAAAATACATCACATTGGACATCAAATTTGACTTGAAATACACAAAGTATTACGTCATCATAAATGTCTCATAATGACAGCTTCAATATATTTGTTATCAAAAGTAACAAAAGCTATTTTTGTAGTTTGATTATCTTTTGATGTTTTTTCTGATTTTATTGAAATGGAAGAGAAGAAGCAATTATTTTTTAATAATTCTTTTGCTTTTTTTGATATTGTTGAAATATCTTCAAAATTTGAAATATAATTTTTATAAATTGCATTTTCTATTTGAGCATAACGAAAGGGAGGCTCATTATTTTCTTTAAGTAATTTTTTTAGTTTTTCTTCATCATGAATAGAAAAAAAATTTTCACTCATTTTATTAAATTTGCATTAATAAATATGCACTAATTATTCATATAATACTTCACACTAAAGCTTCACTTGGTAAATGTCAAATAAATTCATTAAATTTAAATTGTTTGCCAGTTAATTTATTTAAAATTTTAGCATGTAATCATGCTTCAAATCTGACATTTATTGCATCATAAATTATGATTAAAGAAAAAACTAAACAAGCTACAAAAAAATCATTAGATATTCAATGTTTAACTCATATAGCAGTGGTTAAACTTGTCACAAATGCAGAATGTACAGATGGCATTCATCAAGATCAAAATGCTCTTTGAAATGAAAATTTATTTATAATGAATAAATAAAATCATTTAATAATTACTGCAATAAGCCATGTAATTATTGGTATAAAAATTATATGTTCTCTAAAAAATCAGGTCATATTTTATTAATTATTTTAATATTTAATTTCTAATATTTTATAATTAAATTCTCATGCTGGTGATTTTCATTTAATTTTATCTCAAACTATTTTTCATAATAAAGAATTTCAAATAGGCGATTCATTAGATATTTTATTATCATATATATCTGATTCTGTAGTTCATACAATTTTAAATGTTTCTTTTTCTCATTCATGACCTTCCATTAAAGAACTAATAGTTACAAAACTACCAATAATTACTTTTTTTTCTTTTTTAGAATCAGTTTTAGAATCATCTATAAGTTCATAATTTTTTAAAATATCCTCAATTTCTTGTATTCTTAATTCTACATGAGCCTGTTCATTTCTAGCATCCTCATATTCAGAATTTTCTTTAAGATCTCAAAAAGAAATTGCTTCTTTTAATCTTTCTGCAATTTCTGATCTTTTAACTTCTTTTAAAGAAGTTAATTCATTTTGTAAATCTTTTAATCAATCTTGAGTTAAAAAAATTTTTTTTGACATAAAAAATAAATGTTAAAATATAAAATTATTTAAGTAATATTTGTTTTAAAAAATCATAATTATTTTTATCTATCTCAAATCATATTGTTTTTCATTCTAGTACAATTATAAATCTTGTTTTATTATCTTTTTTAATTGAATTTAAATAAAAAGTATATCCAAAAAAATTATTTGATTCATAGATTTCATAAAGCGTATGCAAATTTTGAAATCTTTGTAAGACTTCGTTATAGCTTAAATCAATAATAAAAATTTTTAATTTATATTTATTATTATAATAAGTAGAGTATTTTAAATCCTTAAAAATAGGATTATTTAATAAATTAAATAATCAATTATTATTAATTTTATTTACAACAATGTTTGGCATTAATTTTATATTAAGCAAGTCTGGAATTCATAAAATTTCATTATTATTTTTTGGTGGAATAATTGTTGAAGTAATTAATCATGAATTAGTTAATCATGAATTACTAGCAGGAATAGTATAATTTATTTTATCTATATTTTTATTAAGTTTATCAATGGATTTTAATAATTTTATATTTATTTCATCTTGTTGTTCAAATTTTAAATTAATTGTACTTAATTCTTGTTTATTTCAAAATAAATTTTGTTTTACATTTTTTATTAATCAATAATAAGTTTCTGAGTAAAATGATAGAAATAAATTCATTCCAAAAACAATTGCTAATACAAAAATTATATAAGACAATAATTTCATTTTTAAAAAATTATTTTTTAAGTTTTACATTAGCAAAATCTAATTCCAAAGGAGTATCTCGTCAAAGTAAATTAACATTTACTATAATTAATCATTTTTCTTCATTAATTTCTGTAATTTTTCATTCACTTCATTCAAATGGTCAAGTAGAAATTATAACATAATCTCAAACCTTAAAATTAATTTTAAATTCTTCACTTTTTTTTGAAAGGACTCATTTTAATTTTTCTAATTCTTCTCATCTAACTGGTACTGGTACTGTACCGGCTCATAAAAATCATGTTACATTAGGAGTGTTTCTTACAATATACCAACTTTCATTAGTTACTATCATTTTTACCAAAATATAACCAGGAAAAATATTTTTTTTCTTTTTTACTTTTACTCATCATGCTCTTACGGATATGCTATCATGAGTAGGTACGAAAACTTCTAAAATATAATCTTCCAAAGAAAAAGTTTCTCTTCTTTGTAATAAAGATTGTTTTACATTTTCTTCTGTACCAGATACAACTCTTATTACATACCATTCTGCTTGAGATTCTTGATTTTGTATAGTAAACATAAAAATTTTATTTAAAAATAAATTTATTTAATTGGTGGTAAATTTGGTAAATTTTTTAAATCAACGTTAAATTTACCTGAATTAGTATCTGTATTATTTACAGGTTTATTATTAATATTGTTATTAATATTATCAACAGAATTAATATTATTAGCATAATTAGAAGAAAGATTTAAATTATCTTTTGCTAAAAATAAAATTTTAGAAAAAATAGTTCAAGCAATAAATAAAAATATAGTAAATACAATTATCATACCAACAACTGTATAAAAATATTTTTTCGTTTCATTTGGAGTTGGCCAAACGACATGCTCAAATTCTTTTATAGATTCTTTAAAAAATT
>CAYUQQ010000085.1:0-3884 GCA_964446905.1 uncultured Candidatus Peribacteria bacterium | reverse complement strand
AAATTATACATTTATGCAAACTTCTATAAAAAAAATAAATTCATATACTATAGAGCTTATAATTAAAGAAAGTTCTGTAGAATTTGAGAAATGTAAAAATAAAATAGTTGAAGAAATAAAACAAAATGCAAATATTAAATGATTTAGAAAATGAAGTGATATACCATATAATATAATTGAAAAAAATTATTGATTAGAATATATTGAAGAAAAAACAATAAATTTATTAATTAATAACTTGTATTATAAGGCTTTAAAAAAAGAAAATATTATTCCTACTTGACCTGCTAAATTAAAAGAATTAAAATCAAAAAATCCTTTTGAAATTATTTTGGAAATAGAAGTTTTACCAGATTTTGAAATTGATGAAAAAAAAATCAAAAAAATTAAAATTAAAAAAACAAAAGTTTCTATTGAAGACAATGAAGTAGATGAACAAATAAAACAAATAGAAAAAAAATTTACTACTTATATTTCAAAAGAAGATTTTAATATTGTTGAGTTAAATGATAAAGTTACAATAGATACTTTATGATTTGAATGTAAATGATGAGTGGAATTACCAGAAACTAAAGTGGTATGATTTCCATTAATAATTTGAAGTAATACATTTATTCCTGGTTTTGAAAATAATTTAATTTGAGCTAAAATTTGAGAAGTGGTAGAATTTGAAATTACATTTCCTGCAGATTATAGTTCTCCTAATTTTAAATGAAAATGTGTTTTTTTTATGACTACAATAATAAAAATAGAAAAACCTACAAAACCAGAATGGAATGAAGATTTTATAGAAAAATTAAGGTGAATAAAAACAGATTTTATTTGATTTAAAGATATAATAAAAGATGAGATTAAAAAAGAAAAAGAATATCAGGCTAGATTAAAAGATGAAAATGAATTATTAGAAGAATTTTTTAAAATAGTAAGTATTGATATATGAGATAATTTATTAAATAATGAAATTAATAGAATTTTTGAAGAACATAAAAATAATATTGAATACAATTGAATGCAAATACATCATTATTTAGAACATATGAAAAAAGATGAAAGTTCTTATAAAGAAGAAATTATCAAACCTACAGCATTAAAAAAATTAAAAGCAGAATTAATTTTAGAAAAACTTAAAAAAATAATAGTTATAGAAATAACTGAAGATGAAATTACAGAAGAGATAAATAAAATTTTAAAAAATTATCATAATCCAGAAGTTTTGGATAAATTAAAAGTAAGATTTAGTCCATGAACAGATCATTATGAGGATGTAAAAAATAGATTAAATTATAAAAAGATAATTGATACATTTTTTGAGTAGAAGATTTAAATAATATTTATTATTTAGTTTTTTATACCATATTTTAATAACAAAAAATTAAATAAATTTGACTTCAGTTTTACTTTTTATAAAATAAACACACTTTTTAATTATAAATTTTAATTATATGAATTCTAAGTTAGTAAATCTTATTCAAAAAGATTTTATAAAAAATCAAATGCCAGATATTAAAACATGAATGGAAATAGAAATACATCAAAAAATTAAAGAATGAAATAAAGAAAGAATTCAAAAATTTAAGTGATTAGTTATTAAAACTAAATGAAAAACTCCTTTAGAAAAGACTGTTACAGTAAGAAGAGTTGCAGATTGATTTTGAATAGAAAAAATTATTCCAATTAATTCTCCAACTATAGTAAAAATAGATATTGTCAGGTTATTTAAAGTAAGAAGAGCAAATATCGGCTATATTAGAGAATTAAAATGAAAAGCAGCAAGATTGAAAGAAATAAAAGTTAAAAATTAAAAATTTAATTTTATTTAAGCAAAAAAACGCATTTAATGCGTTTTTTTTATAATATTTCATATACTATTTAAAATTAAATTAGAATTTTAATAATTACGTAAAATTATTAATTATTTTTTTAAATATATTTTTATAAAAAAATAAAGAATTTATATTGTATTTTATTTTTTAAATTTAATATATATTATATTTATATAACTAATACAAAAGAAATAAAAAACTTTTATTTATTAAAATTTAAGTATAATGTAAATAAATAAAAACAATAAAAAACTTAAATAATTTTTTTGTTTAATTAAGGACAAAAGATTGGTATTTTGAATAAAAAAATTATTCAAAAATGTTAAAAAATCTCTTTAAATTTAAATAATTAAAAATTAAAATTTAAATTTATTGATAAAATGCTTTGTCAAATGATTTTTTTATTTTGACAATTGATAAAAAAATATTATAACTAATTTTAATTTATCTCTTATTATTAATTAAAAAATTTAATAAATATGGATAAAATTTCTGAAATAGTAATTTTAAAAAATATAGCTAAAGAATTAATTTTAAAAATAAGAAAACAAGATTTTTTAACTTATTTTAAAAAATTATCTATAGTTAAAATTTCAGATGATAGTATTGTATTTGGTGTTGTATCTAGTTTTGCTAGAGATAATATTAGTCATAAATTTTATGATGAAATTAAAGAAACAATTAATGTTTTGATGTCTAATATAAAATATATAGATTTTGTTGTAGATATAAATATTGATAATCCATCAAATCATAGAGTTATAGATTGTTTAAAAGAATATAAAGAGTTTAATTCTAAAAAGAAAAAAGAAGATATACAGGATGCTAATAATCAAGATTGAATAGAAATTAAAAATATAAGTGATAAATATAGATTGGATAATTTCATTATATGACCATCAAATCAGCTTCCTTTTGCTGCATGTGAAGCGGTTTCTCGTAAACCATGAATAGCTTATAATCCTTTATATATTTATTGAGATGTTTGATTATGAAAAACTCATCTTTTACAAGCTACCTGAAATGCTATTAAAACTAAATTTAAAGATAAAAAAATAATTTATACTACAGCAGATAGATTTATTACAGATTATGTTAATAGTGTAAAAAAAAGATATACAGATAAATTAAGAGAAAAATATAGAAGTATTGATGTTTTAATTATAGATGATGTACAGTTTTTGTCATGAAAAAAGCAAACACAAGAAGAATTGTATAATATTTTTAATATAATGTATGAATCAAATAAACAAATTATTTTAAGTTGAGATAGGGCACCAAAAGAACTTACTGAATTAGAGCCAAGATTAAGAAGTAGATTTGAATGGTGAATTATAGTAGATATATGATCTCCAGATTTTGAGACAAGATTGGCAATCTTACAAGAAAAAGCAAGAGCAAAAGAATTTATTGTACCACAAGATGTTGCTGAATTTATTGCTCATAATGCATGATCAAATGTAAGAGAATTAGAATGAATTTTAAATCAAATTATTGCAGAATATGAACTTCATAATATTCCTCCTACTATAGATAATGTATCTTCTAGAATGCATAAACTTGCTATTACTGACAATTTATTATGAAACAGAAAAATACAAAATAAAATTAAATCATATGAAGAATTAATTAATGCTGTAAGTAGTCATTTTTGAATTGAAAAAAAAGCATTGTTAAGTGAGGATAGAAAAAAAGAAAACATGATTCCTCGTCAAGTAGCAATGTATCTTCTTAAAAATAATATGAACTATACTTTTGAAAGAATTTGAAATATTTTTTCTGGCAGAAATCATTCAGCAGTGCTTTATTCATGCAAAAAATTGGAATTAATTTTAAAGAAAAATCAAAATCTTTTTTATGAAATTAATGTTTTAAGAGATAAATTAGGTATTTAATTTTTTGTATTTTACTTTTAAGTCTTATTTTTATAAAAATAAGACTTTTTTCTTTAAATAAAGGTTTATAAATTTTACTTAATTTAATAAATGTGATAAAATTTACTTAAATAATTTAAAATTAAATATGAAAAATATAAAAACTTTAAAAAATAATAAAAATATT
>CAYUQQ010000084.1:0-3939 GCA_964446905.1 uncultured Candidatus Peribacteria bacterium | reverse complement strand
TAGCAATTCATTTTAAAACTCATCTTTGAGATTTTCTATATTTTGTTTTTTTTGGCTGTAACATGTTTTAAAGTTTATTAAGTATAATTATAAAATATAAAAAGCAAATTTTTATTTTTTGTTTTTAAAAATATCTCATTTATAAATCCAAACCTTTATTCAAATTATACCATAAATAGTTTTAGCTCTTTCTACAAAATATTCAATGTCTGATCTAATTGTTTGAGTTGGAATATTTCATTCTTTATATGTTTCTGTCCTAGCTATATCTACTCAATTTAATCTACCAGAAGCTATTACTTTAATACCCAATCATCATTTTTCTATAGTTTTTGAAATAGTGTTTTTAATAACTCTTCTATATGGTAATTTTTTTTCTATTTGTCTTGCTATAGAATCTGCTACTAATGCAGCACTTAATTCTGGCTTTTTAATTTCTTTTATATCAATTGCAAATTTTAAATTAAATTCTTTTTTTAATCATTCTTCTAATTTAACTAAATTTTCTCAATTTTTTCAAAAAATTAAAGCAACTTTTGATGTATAGATAACTATATTTATAAGATCATTTGTATAATTAATAAAAATATTACCAACAGGAATTCAAACTAAAAATTTTTGAATAAAAAATTTTATTTTTAAATTTTCCTCTAATTTTTTAGTATATTCTTTTTTTCAAAAATAACCACTTGTTTTCCAAGTTTTTATATATCATATTCTAAATGCTATTGGACTAACTTTATGTCACATATTTTATAAAATTAAAAATTGTAAAAAAATAAAAATTATTTAACCTTAAGCTCAAGTAAAATATTGGACGTTCTTTTCAAAATTCTATGAGATCTAGATCTGCTAATAGGATTTCATCTTTTATACATTATTCATTTTGAAACAATAATTTTACCAATTACTAAATTTTCTAATTCTTGTAATTTATTATTTTTTGCATTAGCAAAAGCACTTTTTAAAACTTTATATAAAATAGATGCTCATTTTTTTGGCATAAATTTTAAAATATTTAATGCTTTTTTAACATCCATCTCTCTTATTATATAAGCTATAACATTTAATTTTTTTGGAGATATTCTTATATTTTTTGCGTAAGCTTTCATATTTTTTTAATTAAAATTTATTATGTTTTAAAATTAAGCTTTTGTTTTAGTGGCAGTTTTGTTTGATCAAGCATGTGCAATAAATCTTCTAGTTAAAGAAAATTCTCATAATTTATGTCAAACCATATTTTCTGATACAAATACAGGTATATGTGCTTTGCCATTATGAACTCAAAAAGTGTGTCAAACAAATTCTGGTATAATTGTACAATCTCTAGACCATGTTTTAATTACCATTTTTTTTCATGATTCTGTCATTTTCAAAACTTTTTTTAATAGTTTAGGATCAGTATATGGTCATTTTTTTAAACTTCTTGTCATAAAATTAAAAAATAAGTAATAAAATTATGCTAACGATGATTTACTTTTACGTCATTTTAATATCCATTTATTGGTATACTTACGTTTTCTAGTTTTAATTCACAATGCTTTTTTGCCCCAAGGAGTTTTTGGTGCTTTCATTCAAATAGGTGAATGTCATTCTCAACCTCAATGCGGATGATCAACAGGATTCATTGATTTTCATAAAACAGTAGGCCTTTTTCACATCCACCTTGATCTTCAAGCTTTTCAAATAGATATTTGATTATTATTTATATTTGAAACTACTCAAATATTAGCATAACATTTTTTGTTTATTAATCTTATTTCTCAAGAAGGTAATTTAACTTGAGTATATTCTCATTCTTGAGACACAATTAATGCTGTAGATCAAGCAGATCTTACACTAGCAGCTCATTCTCAAACCATTAATTCTACATTATAAATATTAAATCAAGTAGGAATATTGCTTATTAATAATCTATTACCATTTATTAATTTTGCATTATCAGAGGTTATAACAATATCTCAAACTTTCATATCTTTATGTGCAAGAATATATCTTCTTTCTCAATCATTGTAACATATTAATGCTATAAAAGCTGTCCTATATGGATCATATTCTATAGTTTCTACTTTTGCAGGAATATTAAGTTTATCTAAAAAATAAAAATCAATTTTTCTATACATTTTTTTATGTCATCCTCATTGATGCCTAACAGTTATTCTTCATGTATTATTCCTTCAAGCTTTTTTATTTAAAAAATACATCAAAGATTTACAAGGTTTATTGGTTGTAATTTCTTCAAAAGTATTTCATGTCATATGTCTTCTTCATGGAGTAGTAGGTTTATACTTTTTTAATCACATAAAATATTAAAATTTAATAATATAAAACTTTTATTTTGTTTTTAATTTAATAAAATCTGCAATTTTTTCTCATTTTTTTAATCTTACTAATGCTTTATTAATAGATAATCTTTTTGTGGTAATTCAATTTTTTGTATGTTTATATTTTTCTCTAGTTTTAATCATATTAACACTAGAAACTTTTACTCAATACAAATTAACAAACGCATTTTTAATATCTGTTTTGGTTGCATTTTTATTAACTTCAACTGTATAAATTCATTTAAGCTCAAGACCTTGGCTTTTTTCTGAAACTATATTTTTTTTGATTGTATCAAACTTTTGCATAAAAAAAAATTAAAAAAACAAAACTAAGAAGTAAATTTTTCTTCTAAATATTTTAAACTATCTGTTGTAAAAACTAAATTTTTATATTTTAATAAATCCATAGGATTTAAATATCATACCAAAATAGGTTTTACATATGAAATATTTCTACTTATTAAAAACAAATTTTTATTATCTGGTAAAATAGAAAATAAAGTTGAATCTATCTTCATATTTGTAAAAATAGTAGAAATATTTTTTGTTTTTATTTCTTTTAAATCAATTAAATCAATAACTTTAATTTGAAGACCCTTGGCTTTAGAAGACAACAAAGATAATAAAGCTGATCTTCTTTCTTTTTTATTCATTTTAATAGTAAAATTACGATCTTTTCTTGGTCAAAAAGCTACTCATCATTTTCTTCTTACTGGAGATCTTGCTGTACCAGCTCTTGCTCTACCAGTGCCTTTTTGTTTATATATTTTACGAGTAGATCAATTTCTTTCAGATCTGCTTTTTGTGTGAGCTATAGCAATCCTAGCATTTGATCTTTGTAACATAAGTAATCTATGAATCAAATTTTGGTTAATTTTAACACCAAAAATACTTTCATTTAATTCTATAGTTCATGTCTCAACTCAATCTGAGTTATATAATTTAGCTTCCATTTTTTAAAAAGTTAAAAATATAGTTGAATTTCTAGCTCATGGAATAGATCATTTAACAGCAATTACAGATATTTCTTTATTTACTAATTCTAATGGTCTATTTTTTAAAGTAATTTGATCTACTCACATATGTCCGTGCATTTTTTTTCATGGTTTTGTACGTCTAGGTTTCCTAGTACCTATAGATCATAAGGCTCTATGAAATTTTGAACCCACTCTGCCAGGTCATCATGAAAAATTATATCTTTTCATAGCTCAAGCAAATCATTTTCATTTTGAAATTCAAACAATATCAACTTTTTTTATTTCATTTAAAATATCAAGTGAGATTAAATCTCATACTTTTATATCTTTAAAAGAACCAGTTATATTAAATTCTTTTTTTATTTTTCATTCATTTTCTCATAAAACAACTGATTCATATCAATCCTTTTCTTTTGTCTTTAATTGTAAAACTTTTAATTCTGGAATTTTAATTAAAGTAATAGGAATCATTTTATCTCATTTAATGATTCTTGTCATTTCAAGTTTTTTTCATATCAATCAAGCCATATATTTTTATTAAAAATAAAAAATACATATTTTAGTAAAAAAAATTAGAGGTTAATTATTTTTTGTCTTTTTAATTAAATTAAACAAAATTATAATTAACTTAATTCTAC
>CAYUQQ010000083.1:1654-4092 GCA_964446905.1 uncultured Candidatus Peribacteria bacterium | reverse complement strand
TAAATTTTATTTATAATTTAATTTAATATGAAAAACAATATTATTCAAGAATTAATTGAGTATATTAAAATATCTATTAAAATTAATAATTTTATTAAAATAAAAATTAATACACTAACCAAAAAAAATACTGACATAAAAGAAATTTTAATAAGACTTGTAAATATCAAAAATATTAAAAAATTACAATTTATCTATAGCTATAAAACAAAAGATATTACAAAAAATTTTTTAATTACTGAATGACTTGAAAATATTAAAACTATTTTAGAAAAAAAATTTAAAAATTTCATATTATTTACAACCAAAAAAGATATTCATTTATATTTTAATAAAAAAATGGAGGCAAAAATCGAATACTTAAAACCTTCAATTTTATCTACTATCATTTCTACAAATCATAATAAAATAAAAAATAGATTAATAAAAATTGAAAATAATAAATATTTAAAAGAACTTGGAATTTTAACTACAAATAATCAAATTGTAAAAGATATGCAAAATAAATATAAACAAATTAATAAGTTTATTGAAATATTCGATAGCATAATAAAAAATCAAAAACAAAATTTACAAAAAATTAATATTATCGATATGGGATCTTGAAAAGGATACTTAACTTTTGCTTTATATGATTATCTTTTTAATAAACTGAAAATTAATTCAAAAATCATTGGTGTAGAATTAAGAAAAGAATTAGTAGATTTCTGTAATTCTATTGCTAAAAAATGTGAATTCAAAAATTTAGAATTCACACAAAATACAATAAAAGATTATAAACTAGATAATGTTGATGTTTTAATTGCTTTACATGCTTGTAATACAGCAACGGATGATGTAATTTATAAAGGTATTATTTCAAATTGTTCAACAATAATTTTATCTCCATGTTGTCATAAACAAATTAGACCAGAATTAAAATTAATCAATGAATTAAAAGATATTGGTAAACATTGAATTTTAAAAGAAAGATTAGCCGAAATGGTAACTGATACTATGAGAAGTCTTGTTTTAGAAGCATATGGATATAAAACTCAGATTTTTGAATTTATTTCTGATGAACACACACATAAAAATTTAATGATAGTTGCAGTAAAAAAAAGTAAAAATCAAAATTATGAAATTTATTTAAAAAAATTACAAAAAATAAAAAAATTATTTTGAATTAATAATTTTTATTTAGAAAATATTTTAAAAAAATAAGTAATAAAAATAAGTAATTATGTTTAAATAATATATTAAAGATCGTTTTAAATTGACATATATTTTTTATATGATATTATATACATAATTATAATCTATTTAATAGAATGTAATAAAAAATATGAAAAAATTAATTATAACATTTCTCATTTTTGTTACTTATAATACATTGTATGGTTATGATTCTGATGTAATGTGTATTAATACATTAACATGATCTATTTTATGACAAAAATCAACCTGAACCTGATCTAATTCAAGCGCAATTTCATTTAAAGATCCGTCAGTTTTAATTTGATCCTGATGAACCTCCTTACAAGAGGACTTTAAATGATATTATGTAAATAGAGATAATGATAGTACTATAATTGGTAATTATTTACGTTGATATTATTATGATACAACTTATTGATTTTTTAAATTAGATTGGAGTAATAATCCTAATAGAAATGTAAGATTTGTTGCTTCTGTAAATTTATGTGGAGAATGATATGGTTATAAATTATCATGATATGCAAAATGAGTACAAACTGAACATAATAATTGATGGTCATATATATGATTTATAAATTTTGAATATAATACTGATATTTTTGTTTATTATTGTGAATCTGATAAAAAATTACATTGATATGCCTATAGTAGAGATCTTTGATTTCAAAATTTTGAATGAATATGATTTGAAATAAGATCAGAATTATTACTAACAGAAGATTTACCATCTATTATAAACAATAATAATAAAAATTCATTGTATGTAAATGATTTTAGTAGTATTAATATTGAAGAAGATTTAAATGTTCCATATTTATCTTGACAATATGTACAATGAGATTTATTTGATTTACAAAAATGAAAAGAATCTATTTTTTATATAATTAAGTAAAAAAATCAGAAGTATAAAATAAGCTCTGTAAAATACAGCTTTTTTAATAGGAAATTTTAATTTATTAAATTATTTTAATTAAACAAAAAGCTTTTTTAAAATTAAATATTTCCTAAATTATACAAAATTTGAGCAACTTCTTTTCTTTTTATATCAGTATTTGGATAAAATTTATTTCAAGATAAATTCATTAATCATTCTTGTGCAACATAATAAACATATTTTTCATACCAAACTCATGATTGAATATCTGTAAAAATAGATCATGTTAAATTAGGAATTTTATCTTTTCATAAAACTATATTTAAAATAATTGCTATTGCTTCTATTTTTGTTACATTATTATTTG
>CAYUQQ010000083.1:0-1644 GCA_964446905.1 uncultured Candidatus Peribacteria bacterium | reverse complement strand
AATTTAAAACACCAATCTGTTTCTTTAATATCTTTAAAAGATGATTTTATAACATTTTCAAGTATTGGTATTTTTGAAAAAGTAAAAACCATAGCCAAAAGTTCTGCTCTAGAAATTTTTCATTCTGGACGAAAAGTACCATCACTATATCATTTTGTAACTCATATTTCATAAAGATAATTAATATAATCTTCATTTGTATCTTTAAAATAAAGATTTCATTTGTCTTTATTTTGATTTATATAAATATCTTCTGAATTTGCTACTAATATGCTCGAATCTTCTATTCATTTATAATTTAAATTATTATCAGAAATATTAGAATTATTTGATGAAGGTAAATTTGACAAAGAATTTTCAAAATTATCAAATCATTTTTTTATAGAATCTAAATAAACTAAAGGATTAACTGTAAATTTTTTTGCATTTTCAATACCAAGTCATTTATTAACTGCTTCAAAAAATCATAATCATGCATTTTTTGCTTCCAAAAAAGTAAAAGGCCAATAAGGATGAAACAAAGCATCTTTTGTATCTATTTGAAAATGAAGATGCTCTCATGTAGATCAACTAACGTTTCATGTGTTTCAACTTTTACCAATAATATCTCATTCTTTAACAATATCTCATGTTTTAACATTTAATTCAGATAAATGCAAATAACAACTATAAAGAGTTGTTCTTTGTCAATTATTATTTGGATCAGGAACATTGTTGTGTTCAATAATAATATAATTACCATTAGCATCTTTATTTCATGCAATATTTATTATTCAATCTAAACAAGCAAATATATTATCATTTTTTGTTTGAGGAAATATATCTACTCAACAATGACTTCATACATATTCATCAAAATTACCACTTTCATAATTTCATAAATAAACTGTAGTAAATATATTCCATGTTTTTTTTAAATTTCATGGTATATACTTTTCTTTTGTTTTAATTGGATACATATTTTAATATTTAATTTATAAAATAAATAAAATTATTTTTAAAAAACTTTATTTAAAAAAGTTTATCATATAAATATATATAGTCAAAAAAAAAGCTTTTACAAATATATAAAAACTTTTATACTTAAAGAACTATTAAAAAATATTAAGTTTAAATTTTTTAATATTTTTGTAAATATAGCTCATTATAAATGATAAATACTTTTTATATATTTGTAAAAATTTAAAATTGACTTGAAATTATATCCACAATATACAAAGCTTCTCAAATTGTAATTAATTTATCTGGCTGAAAATATCTATCTCAAAATTGATCTTTCCATCTAAAATTAAATTTATAATTTAATGTTGTAATATAATCTTTATATTCTCATTGTTCATCAATAAAGGTTTTACTATCATTTAAAATTAATTCTGTTCAGATAGTATTTAAAAATATTTTTATAAATTCTCATCTAGAAATTTTATTATAATCATTTATAAATTTACTTTGTGAATTATAATTTATTAGAAATTTTTTAATTTTATTTTTTTGTGAAATATTATCTCAAGCTCTTAAAAACTCATATGTTAAAAAATTAGAAATTATTTCTTTGACTTGTTTTCAAAAAATTTCTCTATCTTGTGTTAGATATCACTGATTTAATTTTATTAAAAATTTTTTTAAACCATTTACACAAGAGTC
>CAYUQQ010000082.1:0-4216 GCA_964446905.1 uncultured Candidatus Peribacteria bacterium | reverse complement strand
TCCCATAAAAAAACTATTATCCAATTTTTTCATAATAATATCAAGATAAAAATCTCATCAATCTGGAGCAATAAAAACTCATTTTAATGATTTTTTTCAAACAAGATACTTATTTAATCATGTATAAATTGCTCAGGAAGATAGACCTACAAAATATCATTCAGCTAGCATTTCTTTGATACCAAAAAATACATCTTGTTTGTAATCTACATCTATAGTTTCATCGATCAAATTTTTATATTCATTATAAAAAGGAATTATTGTTTTTGATATTTTAAAATTTCTTAATCATTCAATTTTTTCTATTGAATTTACTCAAATAATTTTAATATTAGGTAATTTTTCTTTTAAATATTTTGCAGTTCAAAGTAATGTTCATGACGTACCAAGTCATGCACAAAAAAAGTCAATTTTTCATAATTTTTCCAATATATATGGTCATGTTAAATTATAATGAGCGTAAAAATTTGCATAATTTTTAAATTGATCAGGTAAATAATAATTTTGAGGATTTTGATTATAAATTTCATCTCTTGCTATTATACAATCATCAGTATTTCAATCTATTTCAATTAATTTTGCTTGATATGATTGTATAAGTCTTTTTTTACATTCATTAGTAGATTTTGGTAAAACAATAATAACTTTTAAATTAAATAAATTTGACAAGTAAGCCAAAGCTATTGCTGTATTTCAACTAGATGCTTCTAAAATAATTTTGTTTTTTGTTAAAATTCAATTATTTTGAGCATCTTTTAAAATCCAATAAACTGTTTTAACTTTTACAGATCAACAAATATTAAATTTTTCTAATAAACAATAGACATCATTTCACAAAATATTTTTTAATTGTAAAATAGGTACAGTAGAAATTAATTTTTCTATATTATTTAACATAAATATATTTTAAAAAAATAATATACCTTTAAAATTGTTCGACGGTTTCGCTGTAGCGAAACCTAATTTAATTTAAAGTCTTTTTAAAAAGAAAAGAACCAAAAACCAATTCTTATTAGATATAATTTTAAAATTACAAAAATTTAAAAAAACTTTCATTATTAATAATTTTAATTATTATACTCAAGTAAATTTGATTTTATAAATCTAAAACAGACTAGATATTTTGATCAATTTGGTTTAAGTATAATATATATTAACTAAAAAATTATGAATGCAAATAAATTATATCAAAATCTAGAAAAAGATTTTATTACTCCTCAAATGAGTGATAATTGGGCTCAATACATGAACTCTATTTCTAATTTTCTTAGTGAAAATTTTAAAAAAAGATCTATGTGACTAGTTTGTGATTTTACAACAGAAATCAATAAAACATATACTGCCGTCTTTCCTTCAAAAGAAGTTATGCAAAAAATTTTAGATGATAAAGTAGAAGATGCTATGCTTTTTGTACATCATCCATCAACATGGGATATTACAAAAGCTCCAGAAATTTTTCAACAAATAGAGAAAAATTTATTACAACAATTTAAAGATAAAAAAATTTCTATTTATAATCTTCATGTTCCTTTGGATAATTTTGGCAAATATTCAACAAGTGTATCTTTTGCAAATGCATTATGAATAAAAATTGAAAAACCTTTTGCACTTTATTTTGGAGCTTTGGCAGGTGTTTTTGGAAAAACAGATATAAAAACAGTACAAGAATTAAAAAAGGTTTTTGAAAAAACTGTATGACATATAGTTAGTTTATATAATTATGGTGATAATGAAATTAAAGGGCAAAATATTGCTGTAGTTGCTGGTGGTTGATTAGATGAAACAATAGAAGAAATTGCTGAAAATAAAGTAAATACATTAATTACTGGTATTACAGCAAAAAATGATCACTCTAAAAAAGCTCATGAATTTGCTGAAAAACATAAAATAAATATTCTTGGAGGTACTCATTATTCGACAGAAAAATTTGCTTGTATAGGAATGTGTGAATATTTTAAAAAATTTAATTTACCTTCTGAGTTTATCGAAGATAAACCAGTAATGGAAGATATGTAATTTTTGAGTCCGGACTCAAATTAAAATTTAATTTTTAAATTATGGATATTCAAAGCTATTTTTGGCTATGATTTATTGTTATTGTAATAATAATGTTAATCATAGATTTGTGATTTTTTAATAAAAAAGCTCATGAAATAAAAATAAAAGAAGCTGTAATATGGAGCATTGTATGGATAACATTAGCTATGATTTTTAATTTATTAATATATATTTGTTTTTGATACGAAAGATCTTTGGAATTTTTAACATGATATGTAATCGAAAAATCTTTAAGTATAGATAATTTATTTGTATTTATAATTATTTTTTCTTATTTTAAAGTAAAAAAAGAACATGAACATAAGATACTTTTTTGGTGAATTTTATGAGCTCTTATATTTAGAGCAATATTTATATTTGCATGAATTACATTAATTGAAAATTTTCATTTTATAATATATATATTTTGAGCTTTTCTTATTTTTACTTGAATCAAAATATTGTTTGAAGATAAAGAAGAAATTAAATTTGAAGAAAAATTTTTTATTAAATTAATAAAAAAAATTATTCCTATATCAAAAAATATGGAAGATTGAAAATTTTGTACTATTGAAAATGGTAAAAAAATGGCTACTCCATTAATTTTAACACTTGTAGTTATCGAATTTACAGATATTATTTTTGCAGTAGACTCTATTCCTGCAATATTAGCAATATCAAACGATATATTTGTAATATATACATCTAATATATTTGCTATTTTATGACTTAGATCATTATATTTTGCACTTTCATGAATTATGTCTAAATTTGAATATTTAAAATACTGACTTTCATGAATTTTAAGTTTTGTATGAATTAAAATGCTAATATCTTGATATTATAAATTTCCAATTTTACTTTCATTATTAATAATTTTATGATTTTTAATAGCTTCTATATTAATTCCTTATTTAATAAAAAAGGTAAAATAATTATAAAAAAACAAATTAAATTAATAATTTCGATTTTAATTCCTTTATGAGCATGATTTTTGGGATCTTTTTTTACTTCTAATTCTGTTACTACTTGGTATATAACTTTAACTAAACCATCTTTTAATCCTCCTGGTTGGATTTTTGGTCCAGTATGGACTATATTATATATTTTAATTTGAATATCATTTTATTTAGTATGGAAAGAAAATTTTGGTAATAAAAATAAATTAGCTATAAGTATTTATTCTCTTCAGATTTTTTTAAATATAATTTGGTCTTGATTATTTTTTGGATTAAAAAGTCCTACTTTAGCTTTAATTGAAATTATTATTTTATGGCTTGTAATAATTATAAATATAATAGTTTTTTATAAAATAAATAAAAAGGCAGGTTTAATTTTGGTTCCATATTTATTATGGGTTAGTTTTGCGACAATTCTTAATTATTTTATTTTTATTTTAAATTAAGTATGCGTTTATGGTCAATTCATCCAAAATATTTAGATTCAAAAGGTTTGGTAGCATTATGGAGAGAAAGTTTGCTTGCAAAAAAAGTTTTAGAATGAAAAACTAATGGCTATAAGTATCATCCTCAATTAAATCGTTTTAAAAACAATAAAAGTACTTTTAATCAAATCAACGCATATCTTTTTGAAATATGGCAAGAAGCTAAAAATAGAGGATATAATTTTGATAAACAAAAAGTAAATACTTTTGTTTTAGAGGATTTAATTCCAATTAAATCTTGACAGATAAAATTTGAGTTTGATCATTTATTAAAAAAACTAAAAAATAGAAATATAAAAAAATACAATGAAATAAAACATATAAAAAATATTCAAGAAAATTCAATATTTAAAATAATTTCTGGAAAAATAGAAACTTGGGAAAAATTGTAATTATGATTTATAAAAAATAACTAAAAATAATGCTTTGCTTTTTAAAATTATTTTTATAAACTCTGAATAATATATTAAATATTAAACAAAATAAATAATTACTTACAAAATAATATTTATGCCAAAATTTATAGATATTAAACTAAAAGATTACATTTATTTTCCTAGATTTAAAAATCTAGATTTTAATGAATATATATACCAAAAACATGATTATCAAACTGCTCAAATTAATACTGTTTTTGCATCAGAAAAAGCAATTTTTTCTTATAACGATTTAAAAGATTTTTCTTTAAAAGAAGAGCAAGGTTGATTGAACCATATTTTTCAAATAGAATCAAAT
>CAYUQQ010000081.1:0-4436 GCA_964446905.1 uncultured Candidatus Peribacteria bacterium | reverse complement strand
TATTTTTCAAAATGCTCAACCTATTATCACAGCAATAGCTAAGTCCAAAACATTTCATTTTATAGCGAAAGTTTTAAAATCTTTAATAAATTGTTTCATAATTTAATTTTTTAAAATTTAAATATATTTTAGGATTAAATTTTTAACTTTCACATTTTTTATCAAAATCAACCATATCAATTAAATGTCCTTTATTACAATTTATATATTTAATTAATTTATTTAAAATATTTTTTTTATCTTCAGTTAAATTATTTAAATTTTTATTTAAATAATAATCATAATCTGTTTTTAATAGTTTATTAAAATCTTTTAATTCTACAAATTGAGGTAAAAAACTAGAATATTTTATTCTTTCATAATTAGAATTAATACTTTTATTTAATCTTGTTTCTTCAAGTTCTTTTAATGCTGGTAAATAATAATTAAATGATTCCATATATTTTTCTTGAGATTCTTTTGTTGATAAATAACTTAAAAATAAATATCACATTTCTGTATTTTTTGATAATTTAGATAATGCAAAATAATTATAATTAATTAAATTAATTCAAGTCTTATCTTTTGATGGTTCATAAAGTTGAAAAATATCAGAAGATTTAACAGTTTTTTTATCTAAATTTAAATTTGAAGAAGCTCTTTTTACGGCAAGTTCTATTTCTTTTAAAAGAGAAGGGTATCAAATAAGTATTCATATTTTTCATCTTACAAACATATCTACTGTAGTTAAATTAAGTTCATCCATTTCTTCTTTTAATGATACAATGTTATTATTTATATCATTAGCATAAGAAAAATATGCAGATAAACTATTTATTCAATTGTTATTATTTAAATCTGAATAATTATTTACTTTGTTTTGTAAAAATAATAAAGATAAAATATCTCAAGGTGAAAAAATATATTTTCATCATAATCATAATGCTATAGGAATATAATTTCTGTCTTCAGGTTGTTTTTTTATTTCATCATCTAGACTAGACCAGGTTTTTCAAATACTTTGTATTAATTTCCAATTATAAAAGACTCATAAAGTCTCAAATCACATAGGAACTCATTTTAAATAATAAACATCTATATTTTTTCAATCTTTATCTTTTTCTTTATTTTTAATAATTAAATTATCAAATGCTCTATTAAATTTGTTTGAAAAGTCATTAGTATTAATAATTTTATCTGGAATAGCATTTATTTTTTGTTCTAATAAAGCTCATCAATTATTATTTATTACAAATATATCTGGCGAATTATTATCTCACATTACATTTAAAATAGTTTTTTCGTAATCTGTATAATCATTAAATTTGGTTACATTTATTTCAGTAGAACTATATTCTTTATATTTATTTTTAAATCATTTTATAATATCTGAATATCATGACGTTTCGTCTCATACCACCCATATATTAAATTCTTTTATTTTTTTTTGTGTAATTTTTGATTTTTTAGATCAAGTTAAAAGAAAAATTCATCATATGATCATTAAAAAAACAATTATTATTGCTATAACTAAAAAGAATATTTTATTTTTTGACATAATAAATTTATTATTAATTAAAATTAATTTTTTTCTTTATAAAAAAGTTTTGTTAAGTAAAAATATCATAAAATAGCATAAATAAATATTATTATATTAAAATTTAAAGTTAAAAAAACATCAAATATACAATGAATTCAGATAGAAAACAATAATCAGTATAAAAATATTTTTATATAATTAAATATTTTTATTTTTTTTAAAAATCATTCAAGAAAATAAAATCAAATTATAACTCAACAAATAATATGAACAAAAACAGAAAATATTCATCTAAAAATTAATGTAAAAGTAAAATTAGAAGAAAATCAGTTTTGGTTATATATAGTATATAAATATAAAATATTTTCTAAAAATCAAAATCAAAGCGTTACAAATATTACCAAAATTATTCATTGTTTTATAGAATTTAATTCTCAAATAGAGCTTTGTAAAAAGCTTAAATGTTTACTAGTTTCTTCTATAAATCATATTATTATATAATATAAAATAATTAATCATAATGTATTAAAAATATTGTTTGATACGATTATAGGAGAATCTATTATTAATCACAAAAATGAAAGTTTATTAAATAATAAATATATTATTATAAATATTAAACTAAATAAACTAATTATAGTGAGATTTTTTATATAAATTTGAAAAGTTTTTTTAAAATCTTTTAAGAAAAGCAATCAAGATATTAATAAAAAAATAGCGATAAAAATTGTTATTAATAATATAGAAATAAAAATTATTAAATAATTTAAATTTTTTTCTGATATTAGATTAAATATATTAAATAAATTTAAAGAAAAATAATTTAATATATTTTCTAAATATAAAATAGGCACTACAGACAAAGCTCATGCAATTATTCAAATTAAAAATCTTTTGCTATTTAAAATAGAATTATTTATATATGAAAAAATATATCACCAAATTAAAATTGGTATAAAGGCAAGAACTCAAATTATAGTTATTATAAATATTTGAGTAACCATTATTTTTTATCTTTATTTATAAAAAGTTCATATTTTCAAAATCTTATACTTTCTCTATTTTTTTTAAAAATTGTATTTAAAAAAAATATATTTGCTCAAATAATAATAAAAAATATTCAAATTAAAATTGCTATAAGTTCTGGATTATAAATAATAATTATTCAAAAAAATATTAATATTAATCAAAATATATTCATAAATAGTTAATCAAAATATATATATTTTATATAAAAATAAATTTAAAATATCGAAATTAATTAAAAATCTTTTAATTTTAAAGTTTCGCTATTTATAAAAGTATCTGGTTTTTCTATAATAAAATCTCATGTTTGTATGTCTTTATCTCATAAAATTTTAAAATCAATTGTTTTTATGGGGAATCAATATCATTTATTATAAATACTTTCTGGAATATCTATATTAAAATAAAAATCATATTCATATTTTGTGTTGATTTTATTTACTTTTAAGCCTCAAACATTTTTAGAATTAAAATTTATTTTTAAATCAGCATTTTCTTCTGATAAAGCTCATGTAATATCAAAGTTTATATCATTAGTTTTAAATAATGCATTTAAAAAATTATTATCCCATTTAACATTCATGGTAATATCTTTAGTTGTTAAATTATAATAAATATAATTCTTTTTTATTAAAAAATTTAATTTATTTCATGCATCATATCATTGTCATTCCAAATTTCAATCAAATATATATGAATTAATTTCTTTTTTAATAGAAATTTTTGAATTAATATCATTATTTATTGTATTAAAAGACAATGTAGTATTATCTCAATTTTTAGAATAAACTAAATTCATAAATTGATCAACAGAATTAATTCTAAGTATATTATTTAATTTATTTAAATCCTCATCACTAATATCTTCATTAAAAATTTTTCAAATTTGTTTATATAAATTTGTATTTAATATAAGTAAATAATCTGTATTTATTTTTTTAAAAGGTTTAAATACGCTATTTGTAGATAATAAATCAAAAATTTTGTTAATTTTATTTAATAAATCTGCCTGATTTAATTGTTTAGTATTTTTTATAATTCAAGCAAATAATATATTTTTTCAGATTAATTTATCTAAATAATTTAATTTTATATTTTTTATTTCTTTAATAGAAGATTCTTTTAAAAATTTATCATTTGTATCAAAATTTATATTATAACTTTTTAGATTAATATAAAGGTCTTCTTTTATTAATTTAATATTAGCATCTGTATCAATATTTAAATTAATAGAAGTTGGTTTTTCTGCTGTTTTATCTGTAATTCAACTAAATGATACATTTAAAATAAGATCTAATTCTTGAGATCAGGTAATTATAGAAAAAATACTAGAATATTTTTTTAAATTAAAGTTAAAATTTCATAAATCTGTAGAAATATTAAAATTCATTTTTCATGTTTCTTTAAAAGAGCTTAAGCTGTATTTATCTAAATATTTTTTTACTTCAGTAATTAAATCTTTTTGCATTGAAATAATATCATTTTCTATTGTTTGTACTTCAGAATCTGATATTTTATAAGGATTAACTCAATTATTAAGTGAATTAATAATATCTTTTTTTAAATTTTTATAACTAGTAGCTAGTATTTTTATTTCTTTTAAATATTTTTCATAATTATAATCATAAGAATAAGTCATTTTTTCAATTAATTCTTCAATATTATTATTATGAATTTTTAATTCTTTTAAAAAAATTTTTTTATCATCTTCATTTTTTAATTTATTAATTTCTTTTATTAAATCAACTTTAATAAAAGTTTTTAATTTTTCTCATAATTTTATAAGTTTCTTTATTTTTTTATTTGAAATATCATTATTATAATAATTACTGTCTAAATTTTGATTAAAATCTATATTTGCAAATACATTTATATAACCAATATTAAATCA
>CAYUQQ010000080.1:0-4453 GCA_964446905.1 uncultured Candidatus Peribacteria bacterium | reverse complement strand
TATTATAGAAGTATTATTAATATTTAATTTTTCTAATTCTTTCAAAAAATTAAATATTGTTTTTTCTATAGAATGAAAATATTCTTTTGATTTTTTTGAGTTTACTCAGTTTTCATGAAAAAAATTATCTAAATCTCAACAATAAAAATATATATATTTTCTTTCTTTATTTAAAAGCAATTTTTTTATATTCACTAATCCCTCATTAAAATTACTTATTCAAATATATTTTTTAATTCACTTGCTAATATTTTTGTTATAATTTCAATTTTTATAAGATTTATCTTGCACGATATAGGATTTTGCCTTTATTTGATCATAAATAGTGTTAGTTCAAATTAAATTAAAATCATTATCATATTCTTTGTTGTCGGCCTTTAAGCTTGTTCAAAGCCTTGATTTTCAAGTGAGAGCAACTCATGATATTCACAATTCTTTAATATTCATAAACCAAGAAATCATGCCATGTTCAATAGGGGTTAATCATGTATTAAATGTTGTTATTGCAGCAGTTGTAGTAGTAGGGAATACTGTATTCATTTTTCAAACTATAAAATTATCTAATAATTTACTATTATTTAGTAAAAAATTATATCCTAATCAATCAATAATAATAAGTACCACATTTTCGCTTCAATAAAAGTTTTTAGGCATTATATCTAATTTTATATGATTAGATGAAGATCAAAAATTATTTAAGATAGATGTCATTAAATTTACAATATTATTTCATTTATAATTTGGTAATAACATATTTTTATAATTAAAAATTAATATTTATTATATAATTAAAAAAAATACTCTACAGCTTCATGATAGCTAGATTTAGAATAATTTAAATAATTTTAAAAAAATTAAAATACATTCTTATTTAATATAATTTTGTTAATTAATCATTTATAATTTTTCAAATATAAAACCATTCATCTCAAATATTAGCATCTACAAATGGTAATAAAATAAATCAATCATTTTTTGAAACAATTTTTTCTCAATCGTTATAAACTGCAATTGTTTCTCATTTTTTAATTTTATTCAAATGACTCCAGTTTTTTATAAATTTTCATTCTTTAGTTTTAATAATAAATTTTTGGACCAAAACTTTATTAAATTTTTTTGGAATTTTAATAATTCAATCAATAAAATTAAAATTTATTAATGTATTTATTATTGCCTTTTTTGCTACATATATTGATTCAATATTATTATGATTTCAACATTCTACAGTGACACTAATTTTTCATTTTTTATGAGAATAATATTGTGTATCAGAAGAATTTGTATTTTTATAAATTTGTGGCCATCAAATTATTAAGCTTTTAATTCATAATCATTTAGCTAATTTAGAATTGCCTTCACCTAAAAAATCAAGAAATACAAAAGGTTTGTCATCACTATGTGTTGAATGAATATCCAATAAAATATCACATTTATCAACTAAGTCAGTCAATATATTGGCTATATTTTCTTCATAATTTGAAGGGTTTAAATTTTTTTGAAAAACTCTATTTAAATTTGCATCAATATATCTTGATCATTTCTCATAAGCTTTTTTATTGCAAATTGGAACAAAAGTTATTTTTCAAGATTTAAGAATAAGTTTTTTTGATTTAAATTCTTCGATAATTTCATAGATTGCTTTTGGTCAGCAAACCTCATTTCAGTGAATTGCTCCAAAAATTAACAAATTTAATCAAGGTTTTCAAGAATCTATTGTAATAGATTCTATATTTTTAATTACCTTATTCATAGAATTTAAGAATTAAAATTATAAATTTTTAGTAAAAATTTCTTGAATATTTTTAAGAACTTTATTTCTTACTTTTTCATTTATTATAGCTTCTTTAAAAGTTGGTGTTTGTATAAATTCGTTACTCATATCTATAGCTAATTTTGAATTATTTAAAACTCATAAAATACATTTACAATTTCTATCTTTACAATTAATACTACAATTTTCATCATTACATACACAACAATTTTTATAGGCTTCATTATCATTTTTTAAAAAATCAAAAGAAACAGGAATAATTCAATTTTTTGAAGCAGATACTATCATTCATTCACTTCATTTTATATTTGGTTTCATTGTAGTCAAAACATTTTTTGTTTGTTCTTTTCAAATAAGTATTAATTTCTTTACGATATTTGTAGAAATTCAATGATTTCTAAAATTTTTATCAACATATATACTTCATATCTCAAACCAATTTGATGATAATGGTAAAAGTAATCCAGATCAAACTATTTTGTTTGTTTTTGATTCAATTGCCAATACTAATCTATCTGAATTTATAGCATTATCATAAAATTCTTTACTTCTTGGAATCATTGCCTCTTCTCTTAAAGATATTTTTTCTAATCTTTTTGATAACATATTATCCGCAAAAGTTTTTCATTTATAAATATTTATATTTTCATTATTTTTCATAATTTAAAAAGTAAAAATATAAAAATATACTCTATGAAATTTGGTTTTTTGGTTATTATATATAATAACTATATTTAATTCAATAAATAAAAGTTACAATATTCTAAAAAAACGAAAACCAATATTTCTTTGGGTTATTTAATTTTTATTAAAAAATTAAAATTATTGATTATTTTTGTAAGCCTTAATTAAAGTAGTTCCTCAATCAAATACAAGAACTCAAAAAATTGTTTTACTAATAATATCAGTAATAATTTTTTTAGTATCTTGATTTTTAATTTCAAAATTAACTTCTTTAAATTGTTCATTGTTTTTAAGTAAAGAAGAATCATTTATTGCTGTTTTCATAAAAATAAATAATTAAAAAATAAAGTACACCTTTTATACTTTTTTATCTAAAGAAAAATATAGAAAAAGTAAAGAAAAAATTTTTAAAAATGAAACTAACGTATAATTTATCTTTTGATTTAAGTTGATTTATAAAATAGAGTTATTTATTATTTAATGTGTTGTAAAATATTTAATTATATTTTTTATTTTATCTAAATAAGTTTTATTTTGTTTTTTAGTTTTTATGCTTTCGGCAATTGTATTAATATAGATCAAAAATTTATTCTTAACATTTTCATCAGTAATATCTTTTATTATTTTTGATTCAATAAATTTTATTCTTTTTATAATTTTTATATATTTTTCGTGTAATTGTTTTATTTCTTCAGGAGATAAATTTTTTACTCATTCTTCTATTTCTTCAGCCTTTTTAGTTATTAAATTATTAATTTGTCTTTGCCTTTTTTCAATTAATAAAATTAATCTATTATTATTTTTTTCTATTTGTTGAGTTTCTTTCTGTTTTATTTCATTATTTATTCAAAGTCTTATTTTTTCTTTACGAGAAAATTTGTTTGATTTATCTTTTTTTAATACTTGTTCTCTTTCTGTATTACTTTTTAATTTTTCTAATCTAATTTTTTTCTTGGTATTAACAATACTATTTTTATCTCATTGGATTTGTTCGTCATCTTTATCATTTTTTCATATAAAATCTGATCAAGCTTTATTACTAGAAAAATGAGCTACTTTTTTAATATTTTTTTTTCATTCTTTCAAAGAATCATTTGTTAATAAATTTTCTTTTGAGATTTCTTTTTTTAAAATAGGAGGATTTTTTAATAATTTTTCTAATATAGCAAAAGTTGATTCATTAAGGGTTATTTTTTTAATTTTTCAATCCTTATCAATTAATTGAGTTTTTGTAGGAATTAATCAAGATTCTCTTATTAATCTAGAAACATCTGTCTTTGAATTACCAAAAACTTGTTTTATGATATTTCATTTATAATAGATAAGCCCTTCTGCTCTATTTTTTCATTTTATAATTTTAACTTCAATAATATTTTCTGGTTTTTGTAATGAATTTTTAACAAGAATTTTTTTTACTATAGATAATCATGATTCATTAAGAATAACCTCTATTTTTTTTCATTTTGTTCTATTTTTTAAATCTATATTGTCAGAAATTCATAGGAGCTTTCTTAATTCATTAGATAAAGCTTTTTTTGTAGATCATTTTATAGTTTTTATTAATTCGCCCTTATAATAAATTGCTCCAGCTATAAAACTTCACGAACTCTTAATTTCAATTTCAATAGTATTATCTTTTTTTGTTTCATTAATAAATGTTTTTGCAGAAACTTTGTCAGCATTGACTATTGTATATCATTTTTCTGCTAGGGTCATATATGGTAGAATATAACCTAAATTTACTAATTCTTCTTTTAAAGAATCTATATCCATTCAAGTAATTTCTTTTATTTTCTTTTTAGAATTTGTTCAAGAACGGAAAGATATTTCTGCAGAATATAATTTTTTTCATATTCTTTTAACTAATATTAAAAATTCTTGTTTTTCAAGATCGTTTTTAAAATTTTTTCATTCTTTGAGTTTTCTTTTTTTTGTAAAAATATCTTTTATTAATTCTTGTTCTTCTATAGTTTGCGGTTCTTCTAATTCTGTATTATC
>CAYUQQ010000079.1:0-4506 GCA_964446905.1 uncultured Candidatus Peribacteria bacterium | reverse complement strand
AGTCATATGAAAAGAAGTCAAGAATACTCTTTTTTTATTAACTTTACTGGACCCAATAATATTTTAAGTTTTTTATAATATTGTTTTATCATAGTAAATTTTATAATAAAAATAAATGTTTTTGTTAAAGAAAAAATTTAAATAATTCGATTATATTTTAATAAATAATACAAAAATATAGATATTAAGTTACAAAAAACTAACCTAATATTCTAGATTATTTATACTTTTCGGGTATGAAATATTGAGAGGAAAATATTTTGTAAGTAAAAGGAAAATTATTGAAGTTTTATTTTTTTAAATCATCTTTACTATCTGTATCCAAAAGTATTTCTATTTTAAATATACGTGTTCATCTAATTAAAATTATTCATTAACACGAGCGTAATGATAGATATGTTTTATAATTTGTCAAATTTTTTTTGACAAATAAAAAATAATATTAGATATTTTGGCTAATTATAAGCAAATAAATTTACTTTTTATGAATTTAAATGAAGAAATTTTATATACTCAAGTAAAATTAATTTTCCTATTTTTTCACTCAGCACATTTTTTTATATTTTTTTAAATAAAATAAATAAATAAGTCCTAAATAAAATATACTAAATAAAATTACTGAAAAAATAATAGAAATGTAAATATTAAAATTATAAAATAATTTTAATTGATTTAAAAATACAAAATTAATTAATGATGCAAAAATTCAAATTAAAATAGTTCAAATTGTAAAATTTGGTATAAAATTAAATTTAAAAATATGACGAGATGTAAAATATGTACAAAGTAAAAGTATTATTTGTGAAATAAGAGTACTTATAGCTGATCAAATAAAAGAAAAATTTGGAATTAAAATAATATTTCAAATTATATTAATTAATACAATATAAAAATTAATTTTTAATAATTTAGATTGTTCTCAAGATGCAATAAGTATATATGTAAAAATTGAAGAAATAAAATAAAATAAAAATATAAAAACAGTAATTTTATAAGCATCTAATGAATTAAAAATATATTTTGTATGATCTAAGTATTCTTTATTAGATATAAGAGATAGTATTTCATATCAATTTATTAAAGAAAAACAAACAATTCATACTCAAAAAACAAATAATAATTTATATGATTTTAATATATATCAATTTATTTCATCTTGGTTTTTATTTTTAATTGCTTGAGAAAAAAGTGGTAACATTGATTGTAAAAAAAGTCATCAAAACATCATACCTACTTCAACAATTTTACCAGGAACTGAATATAAAGCAATACTTATATCTGCATTTTTATTGGCTTCTAATATAGAAATAATTATTACATCTATTTTAAAATAAATTACATTTAAAAACATTGCTAATCAATAAGGTATTGATTCTTTAATTAAATATTTAATTTGAGGTAAATAAAATTTAAAACTAATTTTTTCTACAGTACGTGAATAATTATAAATCATAGCAGTCATTACTATATTGCCAAAAACTCAAGCTCACATAATTAATAAAAATGAATAAAATTGTGCTTGAGAATTTCAAATAATTTGTGTTTTTGGATATAAAACAAATACAATTAAAATTATTAAAATAAAATTAATTAATTTTCATATTGTAGTAGAAATAAAAGAGTATTCTGTTTTAAGATAAGCTTGAAGTAAAGATAAAATCGCACTATTCATTAATCAAAAGTAAACAAAAAATCAAGTAATAAAAATTGATGTAAGTGCTAATTTACTATTATATCATGGTAAAAAATATGCAATTCAAACCGATAAAAATATTATTAATATTCAAAGTATCATACGTATAGTCATCATGTTTCATATAATATTTTGAACATTTTCTTTATTTTCTTTGTTATTTGAAATTTCTCTGATTGTAATTGTAAATAATCATAAATCTGCTATTACAGCAAAAATTGACATATAATTATAAATCTTTGAATACAGTCAATAATCTTCTATACTTAAATAATTTGTGAGAATTTTTATAAGAAAAATACTAATAAAAGCAGTAGAAAATTTACCAGCTAATTGAGCAATAGTATTTAAATAAACTTTTTTTGTTGTCATAATTATTAACTAACTAATTTTTTATTATTTCATAATTTTAAAAATTATATAAAAAAATATTTTCATCATCTGGTGCTACTTTATTTAAAATTTCTTTAGAGCATTTTAAACATTTGTGTTTTACCATATATCATTTATTTTTTTTATAATCTAATCATATTGGTTTCATTAAAGAGCCACAATTTGAGGCTCTATCTCAAGGAAAAACTTTATCAAGATGCATTGAATAAAGACAATATGGACAATGGTTTCTTGCAGATCATTCGGGATGAATATTAACTTTTTTTTTACAAAATTTACAAACAAAAGTTTCATTTCTCATTATAAATGACATATTTATTTTTTATATTTTAAAAAACTATTTTCTTTTCATTCTTTATCTATATAAGAAGAAGTTTCACTAAGAATTCTTAATGCTTTATAAGGGTTGGGTATAAAACGTAAAATTCTTACTTCATCTCTTTGTTGTTCTATTATTATATCTCAATATTTTAAAATAGCTTTTAATATACCATGCATTTTTACATCAATTTTAGTTACTTTTGCAATATTAATAATTTCTAAATTATCTATTAAAAAAAGCGAACTTTTTAATATTATTATTTTATTTTTAAGAAATAATATAAAATTATTATAATAAAAAATAAATCATAAAATTAATCTAAAAAAAGCAAAATTTAAAATAAATAAAATTATAGGTAACATAAAATATGTTACTATATCATATCAAATAATATTTTTATATTTATAACAAAAATATGTTAAAAACATTACTATAAAAATAAAAAAAATTAATTTTATTATTCAAATAATTGCTATTATATAATGTTTTGTAATTATAACGTATTCTTTTTCTTCAAAAAATGCCATATTAAAGTAAGATTATGATTATAAAAGATGATAATAAAATTAATGTAATTAACAAAAAACGTATAACAATAATCATTCTTTTATAAAGTAAAAATATTCAATAAGTTCAATATCATCATCAAATTTTATCATGATTTTTTAAATAAATATATTTTATTCTTTTTTCTATTAAAATTTCTGTTATTATTAATAATATTAAATATATAAATATTGTAATAATTTTTAATTCCATTTTTTTAAATAAAAATATATAACTAAAGTATAGTATATATTTTTTATTTTTTTGCAATAATTATAAAAATATATTATTATATATAATAAAAAAAGTATTTATTTTAAATAAATTAAATTTTATTATTAATTTTTTACTTAATTTTTATTATATATAAATATTTTATAAAGATATGGACATAAAAAATGAAGAGCAATTTAAAGAAATAAAAGACTCTTTAAAAGAAAATGATTTTTTATCTGAAAAATTTCAAAAATTTTGAATTCTTATTAAAGATACTTTGGGTAAATATCAAGATTCAGAAAAAGCATTATTTTTAATAACAAAATGAGCACTTTCTTTTTGAAGTTCTGACGTTCATTATGATATATGAGAACAAGAAATTTGCGTGCGTTTTAGGATAGATTGAAATCTGATAAATATATTTAATTTAAACAAAAATGAATATAAATTAATTTTAGAAAGATTAAAATATAAATCTGATTTAAAACTTAATATAACAGATATTCCTCAAGATTGAAAATATAGGATTATAGATGAAGATAGAAAAATTGATGTACGTATTTCTACATTACCAGTAAGAAATTGAGAAAATGTAGTTTGTAGAATATTGGATAGTACAAATTCTATACCTAAATTAAATGATTTATGAATTATTTGGACCGCTAAAAATAAAATAGATAAAAGTTTAAAAAAGAAAAATTGAATGATAATTGTAACTTGACCAACTGGAAGTGGTAAAACAACAACATTATATAGTATGCTTAGTGTATTAAATACTTCAGATAAAAAAATTATAACACTTGAAGATCCTATAGAATATGAATTACCACAAGTAGTACAATCGGAAATAAATGAAAAAAGATGATATACTTATACTACATGATTAAAAGCTTTATTAAGACAAGATCCAGATGTAATAATGGTATGAGAAATTCGTGATTTAGAAACTGCTCAAATTTCAGCTCAAGCATCATTAACATGACATCTTGTATTAACAACTCTTCATACAAAAAGTGCAACAGAAACATTAGAAAGATTAATAAATATTTGAGTTCCATCATATATTTTAGCTTCATCTATAGATATAATTATAGCTCAAAGACTTGTAAGAAAAATTTGTCCTAATTGTATTGAAAACATTGAAGCAACCAAAGAACAAAATGACATTATAAAATGGATGATGAAAGATATTTGAATAGAAGCTGTATCAAAAGCAAAAAAAGAATGATTTAAACTTTATCATTGAAAATGATGTGAAGAATGTGGCTTTTCTTGATTTAAATGAAGAATATGAATTTATGAAGTTTTATGTTTTAATGATAAAATTAGAGATCTT
>CAYUQQ010000078.1:3038-4527 GCA_964446905.1 uncultured Candidatus Peribacteria bacterium | reverse complement strand
GATTTAATTTTTAAAAATTATAAAATAAAAAGTAATTAATTATGTATAGAAAAATTTTTTATTTATTTTTAATAACTATTATTTTTTCTTCATGTTTTAAAGAAAATCAAAAGAAAGAAGAAGAAATTATTATAAAAAAACCAGTTATTATGACTTGATCCAATATTAATAATACTATTATAACAACAGAAGAAAAAGTAAAACAATTAAAAAAAAGAATTAATTTTCAGTCTATAATAACTCAATGAGATTTATATAATGTACAAAATATAAAAGAATTAGCTTTAAAAAATTATTTAGATGCATATTCAAAATTAAAAAACGATCATGTACTTGAAAAAAAAATTGCTTCTATTTATTTTGAGTTAAAAGATTTTAAAAATGCATATAAATATTATACAAAAATTCCTATAAATGAAATAAGAGAAGAAACTAGAAAAATGTTATTTTCTTTAATGTATATAAATAATAAGTATACAAAAGAAGATTTAAAAAATTTAAATATATCTTTAGATGATAAAGAATATTATTCTTTGGTGTATGATTGTTATGGTAGTATAACAAGTTGTATAAATTCAATAAAATCATATTCTGGCAGTTATAAAAAAATAAATAATATAAAAAATTCTTTATTAAATTTTGAAAAAACACAACAATGATGAGATCAAAATTCAAAATATGCATTAATTGCAGGTTTATTTTTGGAGAATAAAGATTTTTTGGCCTCTGCTTTAATTTGAGAAGAAATTATATCAAAAAGACCTGATTATAAAATAGTTATCAAAATGACTGGATATTCTTATTATGAATTATGAGATTATAAAAAAGCTAATAAACATTTGGAAAAGTATTATAATTTTAATTATAATGATACAAAAGTAACTTATTTATTATGAATAATAAATTATTATTTGGAGGATCCTATGATGTCAAATTTATATTTAAATAAAGCTGTTTTAAATTGATATACTCCAAAAACAGAAATAGAAAGAAGATTAATATATAATTATTATATTTTGTGAGATAAAAAAAATATGATAAAAATTTTTCGTTATTTATTGGACGAAAAAGATGTGACAGAAGATGATTATAATATAGCAGTTTTTACAGCAATAGAAGAAAATGAATTATCAAAAGCAATATTATGGTCAAATAAATGAATTCAAAAATTTAATAAATCCAGTATATTATATGCTTTTAGATGATGGATTTATAGAATTAGAAACGAAGAATATAATTCTATAAATAATTTAAATAAAGCATTAGAACTAAATTCACAAAATCCTATAGCAATTTTAAACTTATGAATTTGGTATTTTGAAAAAAAAGATTATAATAAAGCTAGAAAATATTTTGAAGAAGTTATATTAATAGATGAATGATGAGTATTTTGAAATGAAGCTGAATTACAATTAATAAAATTGGAATCAAAAGAAAATGAAAATTTAAATCAAAATGAAAATTTAAATCAATAAATATAATTTATTTT
>CAYUQQ010000078.1:429-2938 GCA_964446905.1 uncultured Candidatus Peribacteria bacterium | reverse complement strand
AAAATGAAAATTTAAATCAAAATGAAAATTTAAATCAATAAATATAATTTATTTTTTTATTAAAATTACTATATGGCAGAAAAAAAAGATCATTTTAAATGATTTTATAAAAAAGAAATAATAAATAAGAAATTAGATAATGTAGGAGCATTAAAAGATAAAGAAAAAAAAGAATTGGAAAATAAGATAATTGATGCTATTAAAAAATTAAATTCTAAATTAACAAAAAAAGAAATTCTTAATTTAATGGGAATTATTGAAACAGCCAAATCATTAGATTCGTTAAAAAATGAATTAAAAGAAAATCAAATTTTATGAACAAAAAAAATTCCTGATGATATTTTAAATTCTATAATTAATTTAATTAATGAAGCAAAAGAAATATCAAAAGTTGGAATTGATGATCTTAAAATAAAAATAAATCTTTTAAATAAATCAAAAGAATATGATATAAATAAAAATGTTTATTTTAGTTCAAAATTTAACTGGATTAAAAAATATGAAGAATCAAAATTATGAGAAAATTTAAAATTAGATATTGCTGGTATTGTTATTTGATTATCAGATTCAGCATTGGTTATATTTAAATTTTTGTTTTGAATAATTAAAGATATAATATTTTTACCCAAACAAATTATTAATAATTTAAAAAATAAATAAATTATGAAACATAAAAATTGTTTTAGATTTTTTAAAAAATTATCAAAAGGTTTTACTTTGATAGAGATGATATTGTCTGTAACTTTATTTTCTATTATTGTTTTAATATGATTTGATTCATTGTCATCCATATCAATTTTTAAGACAAAAATATCTTACAAATTAGATTTAAATCAAGATTTATATAATTCAATAGAAAATATTGTGAGCGTAATTAAAGATTTTTGATGAGACATAGATTATGAAGAATACTGGAACAGAAGTGCTGTTTGAACTCAATTATGATCTTGACATTATAGTAAATTAACTTGATTTTGAAATTATTGAAGTTGATGAAGTATATGATTAGCAGATTATTGATATTGATTTTATTTTTGTAGAAGTTGAAGTTGAGAAACAAATGTAATGTGAACTTGATGATGTTTAGAAAAATTTAATCATCATTGAGATGATGTTTCTTTTTCTTGAAAATATCAAAGATATTGACAATATGCTTTTCAATTTATAGATTATAATGCAAATAAAAATAATGAAGAAGTAACATGAATATGTATTTCAAGTAATCATTGATGATTATGAGATGAAGATTGTAATTGAAATATAAGGTGAGATGATGATGATGAAGATTTATGATTATGACCTGTAGCTTTTACTTGAAATGAAGTAAAAGAATTATATTTAATAAAAAAATGAGATACAACAGAAAGAATTTTTTTAAGATTAAATATAACTCAAGACCCAGATGTTTCAGGTGATTGTGATTTTATAAATTGAACAGGTACTGGATGTCTTGGAAATATACAAATTTTAAAATTAGTGTGATATGATAATTGATTAAATCATGATAATTCAGGTTATTGAACTGCAGATGGTATAATAGATACTTGGAAATGTCATAATGATTTTAATTGTAATACTGATGAAATTCCTACTTGAAATGATAGTGAATGGGTAAATTTATTACCAGATTATATTAATGTAAAAGATTTTAAAATCTTTATTTATCCAAATAAAGATTTTAAATATGCATGGAAAGATTATAATGAAAATTATCGTATTAATTCTTATATAAGATTAAATATGATATTATGATTTTCTCATATAAAAAGAAAACAAATAAAATGAATAAGTCCTGAAATGAATATCTCTACTACAATTAATTTAAATAATTTTTAACAATTTAGTATGATTAATTTTAAAAAATGAGTAGCTTTAATAATAACCATGTTTATAGTAATTATTATTTGTGCAGTTGCTTTATTTTTGTTGGATAAAATTATACCAATTTCTAGGAATATTAAATGAATAGAAAATTGAAATATGGCTTATTATAACGCTCATTCTTGAATAGAAGAAGTTTTATTTTCTATGAGTGGCTCTAATCCATGATATGAAACATGAGCTACTATATGATCACAAACTTTAACTTGATTTACATATTCTATTGTTGCAACTGGTGCAATTATGCCTCCTTTATGAATATGAAATAGTGATTATGATAAAAATTATAATAAAATTTGAATATGAAGTCCTTTGCAATTAATAATAGATAAAGGCAATTTAAATTGGAATGATATTAAGTTTACTTTTAAAATACCAGATTTAGATAAAAATAGTAATGAATCTTTAACTTGAAGTGTCTGAACATGAGTAATTAATTGGATTTTATCATGAAGTTGAAATTATTTAGTAGCTAGTTGATCAGATAATATGATACAAAGAAATAGTATTAATGATATGACAAGAGAGCCTTTTAATAATTTTGTTTTATTATGAAATAAAACATGATTTGATAAACAATGAACATGAAGTGGTTTTCAAAATTTTTATAATAATTTAGATTGTGGAA
>CAYUQQ010000078.1:0-419 GCA_964446905.1 uncultured Candidatus Peribacteria bacterium | reverse complement strand
TAGTTGATCAGATAATATGATAAAAAGAGATAGTATTAATTCTATGACAAGTGATCCTTCTTTTGTTTTATTCAATAAAACATGATTTGATAAAGAATGAACATGAAGTGGTTTTCAAGATTTTTATAATAATTTAGATTGTGGAAATTATAGATGTAGTTTAAAGCTATCAATTATGCAAGATTTAAAATTATTCAATCCTCAAGGAGAATATTCTCCATATTTAGAGTATAAAATTTCTTGATTTAATAATAACATTCCTTTACAAATAGCAAGTATAGATTCAAGTTGATTTTCTTATTGATTCAAAAAAAGTATTACTAGATTTGTACAACAAATTACTACATTTGAAGCTTTTGATTTTACAATTTTTCAGTAATTTTTTTATCCATTGTTCCAATACTTGTCCATGTCCC
The DNA here is from genome assembly GCA_964446905.1 of uncultured Candidatus Peribacteria bacterium. Classification (GTDB taxonomy): domain Bacteria; phylum Patescibacteriota; class Gracilibacteria; order BD1-5; family UBA2023; genus CAYRGR01. The sequence continues at coordinate 3 of CAYUQQ010000078.1, read as the reverse complement.
TAT
>CAYUQQ010000077.1:4306-4582 GCA_964446905.1 uncultured Candidatus Peribacteria bacterium | reverse complement strand
GAGTCATAATAAATATATGAACCATCTAAATTAATAGGATTTTTAATTGGAATTTGAAATTTAGTTTCTGTAATGGGATATTTGGATCATTGTTTGAATAAAACTAATTTAATTGGAGCATAATCTAAAGGTATTATATTAAACAAAAGAATGCCCTTAAACGTATCTTCATATGAAAAATTTAATTCTTGATTAATGTTTAAATATTGGCATGATCTAGGATTTATTTTAGAAACATTACAAAATTTAACCTTACCAGTTAAGGCTTTTATTGTA
>CAYUQQ010000077.1:0-4296 GCA_964446905.1 uncultured Candidatus Peribacteria bacterium | reverse complement strand
TATATTTTCATGAATAAGGTATATTTAGTTGATTAGATCAAAAATGAGTTTTAAATATTATTCATGCTAAATTTTCAGATCATAATATGAATTCTTTTTTATTTTTAAATATAAAGCTAGCATTTGTTGGATTATTTAATTCTCATTGTTTGTATACATTAACATATGTAGAATACACAATCTTACTTCAAATTTTGACTTCAATTTTATGTTTTCATGTTTGCAATCATTTAATATTAACTAATCTTTCACCTTTATCTATTGTAAGAATTTTTTCTGGTAAAATATATAAAGCATTTTTATTATAAACAAATTCTATTCATAATTCTGGTATATTTCAATTAAATGGTTTATTAAAATAACTAACATTAAGTTTTGCTTGATAGGTTTTTTGTAACTCAAAATTAGATCATGATTGTCAGATTTTAAATTGTATATTATGAGTTTTTAAAAATACTTCCATTTCTTCTTCTAAAATTTGAGTTCTTGCTTTAATGGTTTTTTTATCAATTATAATATTTGGTGTTTTTTGAATTTGTATAAATTTTCATCATGATTCCAAAAATAATATAGGATCTATAGTATTTGTGGTCATATAATCTTTACACATTCATAAATTTACAACACTCATAATATCTGTTCATTTTGCACAATTTATATACCAATAAGGATGTCATTGATTTGTAATATCTATTTGAAAATGTAAATGATTTCAATAAGAATTTCATGTATTTCCTACTTCTCAAATAATTTCACCTACTTTTATATTTCACTTACTAGTAATAATTTTTTTTAAATGAGAATAATTTGAATAAATAATTTTTCAATCAGATGATTTATGCTTAATAACAACTGTATTTCCATATCAATTTACCCATCATGCTGTAATAACTTCTCAATCTCAAATGCTTTTAACAGGAGTTTCTTCACTTGTGGCAATATCTACTCATAAATGACTACCATTTCATATATCCCATCAATAATCATAAGTCGCACCCCATAAAATGGAATAAATTTTTCTCATATTTTTATCAAGCTTATATTTTTCATAATCTGCATTTATAATTTTTGGTAAATCTATTTTACAATCGTCTCATAATGAATTCCATGAACTAAAACGACAACTAGGACTTGAAATTTTATCAAAAGGATATTGAAAATTTGAAGCAAAAATTTGTGTATAAAATAAACAAAATAATATAATTATAAATATTTTTAATTTTAGCATAATTTTAAATTATTATTTACAAAATATAAATTAATTTTTATTATAAAAGTAAAAAATATGCTTTCATTTTATGAATTTTAAATTTAAAACAAAAACATGATTAGTATAAACTAATTTTTGATTATTAAAAATGTTTTTCGTGAAAAAAATGTGAATTAAAAAAACTCTTGATAAAATTAAATTTATAAAAATAATATTTTTTATTACAAAAGAACTGATTGAATTTTAACTACTAATTTAATAATGATAATTTTTGAAATAATATTTGTATTTCTTTTGAAGTTAATTTTTTATATTCTCATTCTTGTAATTTTCATAGTAAAATATTTTCAATTCTAATTCTTTTTAATTTTTTAACTTGAAATCCAGTTTTTTCTACCATTCTTCTAATTTGTCTATTCATTCATTCTTTTAATATTACAGAGAAAGTGTCCGAACTTATTCTATTTGTAATTGCTATCTTAGTTTTTTTTCATAGAATATACATTCATTTTGAAATTTTATCTAATGCTTCATTTGTAATTTTACCATAAACCTGAACTACATACTCTTTTTCATGTTCATATCTTGGATGAATTAAAAAATTAGAAAGTCTTCAATCATTTGTTAAAATAATTAATCAGGTAGAATTTTTATCCAATCTTCATATTGGAAATATTCTTTCTTTTATATTGACTACATCAAGAATTGAGCTTTCTCAATCCTTTTTACATGTACTAACAATTCAATAGGGTTTATTAAATTTATAATATACAAGATTTTGATTATTTTTTATATATTCATTATCTACTATAATTTTATCTTTGTCTGTATCAATTTTATCTCAAATAACAGCTTTTTTATTATTAATTAAAACAACTCATTTTTGTATTAATTCTTCTGCTTTTCTTCTTGAGCATATTCATACCTGACTTAAATATTTTTGAATTCTAATTTGATCCATAATTTATATTAAAAATATATAATACTTCAGTTTTTTTGTTTAATTCAAATATTTTTATTTTTTAAAATAATTTTTCATTCAATTGCAAAAGCACTAGCTAATTTATGTCATCCTCAATTAAATTTTGCAGCAATTTTAGATAAATCTATATTAGACTTGGTTGTTCTAAATGATCATTTTACATAATTTTGTTTTTCATATAAAAAAATACTATATTTAACTCAAGTAATTAAAGATAATAAATATGTGATATTTTGTATTTCTTCATATCAAAATTTGAATTTATTTATATCTTTATTTTTAAGATAAGTTATAGCTATACTTTTATTTGTAATAAATAATCTGCTAAATACTTTTTTTGTTAAAAAAATTAAACTTAAATCATTTTTTAAAAAAATATTATTTACTATTTTTAATAAGCTTCATCATTTTTTAATTAATTCTGCTGTAATAAAAAATGTATTTGAATTAACATTTTTATTTTTAAATACAGATGAATCTGTATATATTCAAGCAAGTAAAGATGTACAAATTAAATTATTAAGTTTAAATTTAAAATATTTAAATAATTTAAATAAAACAATTGTAGTAGATGTTTCTTGTGATTCAATTAAATTAATATCTCAATAAAGATCATTTGTTATATGATGATCAATATTAATAATCGGTATTTTTATTTTTTTTTGTTCTCAAAAAAATCAAGTTCTTGATAAATTCGCAGTATCTAAAAAAATTAATAAATCATATTTTTTTATATTTAACTTATTTTTTATTTTTTCTTTTCAAGAAATAAATTTTAATTTATTTCAAATTAAATCAATATTTAATATATCTGCTTTTTTAAAAAAATTTAATTGTATTACTTGCTGTAATGCAAAAGATGATCATATAGCATCTCAATCTGGAGATTTATGAGAAATAATTCATATATTATGTGAACTTTTAATAAAATCATAAATTTTATTATAAATTTTTTCCATAAATTAATTTTTAACTAAAAAATAATTCTTATCTCTTCTTGTAATTTGATTCAAAATTTTTTAAATACTGTATTTTGAATCAAATTTTTTAAATCCAAAATATCTTGAAATTTTGCTTTTCAATCACTTATAATAAAATTAGCATGTTTTTCTGAAATAAATGCTCATCAAATTTTTTTTCATTTTAAACCAGATTCTTCTATTAATTTTCATGCAAAATTTCAAATAGGATTTTTAAAAAATGATCAACAGGTAAATCAATGAGGCTGATTTAATCTTAATTCTATAATTTGTTTTAAATTAAATTTATTTTGATGTGAATTTATATTTAATTTTACTGAAATTAAAAAATATTTATTTATTTTTTTTAATTTTGAATTTCTATAATTAAATTTCATAAAATCTTTATCAACTTCAATTATTTGATTTTTATTTAAATCAAATAATTTTGCTGAAATAAAAACATCGCTTATTTCTAATCAAAAACTTCATGCATTTCATACTACAGCTCAACCAATTGTGCCAGGTAATCAAACCCAAGAAATAAAACAATCATTTTTATTTTTTAAAAAAAGTTCTTTTGATATTTTTGACACCAATTCTCAACTATAAATTTCCAAAATAGAATCTTTAATTTTAAATCATTTTAAATTATTTTTAATAAAAATTCTATTAAACTTATAAAAAGCAAATAATAAATTTGTACCAGATCAAAGAAAAATTAATTTTAATTTTTCTTTTTTTCAAAATTTAATCACTTCTTTAAGTTTATTAAAATCTTTTAAATTTTTAATTTCAAAAAAATATTCTGAAAAGGCTTTTGTTTTAAATCCAGAAAAATGCGTAATATCTTTATTTTTTATAAGAAAAGTAAACATATTTAATTAAGTAAATAATATATTTATACTCTCAATCCAAATTTATCGACGATCTTGCTATATAGCAAGAGAAATTTAATTTAAAAATTTTTTGAATTGAAAAAACCAAAAACTAAATCTGTTTATTTATAAGTAAATTTATATTACTATTTTTTATAAAAAAACAATTTTTTTATAAAATATATATTAAAATATATATAAATAGTTGTTGTTTTTTTGACTATTAAAAAAATTTATGATATTATATTTAAAATATAAAATAAATAT
>CAYUQQ010000076.1:0-4821 GCA_964446905.1 uncultured Candidatus Peribacteria bacterium | reverse complement strand
GCTCAAATTTGTATTATTAATAATTCAGAAAAAATATTTTGACCTAATTATATTAATATATTAAATAAATTAAAAGATATTACAAATGATTTTATTGTTATTGAAAATATTAATAATAAATTGAATCCAGAAAAATTTAATTTCAAAAAAATAAATATTAATTTAAAAGAAAAAGAAGATAAAATTAAATGATCAATATTATCTTTTATTATTGGTGATGTAATGTGAAATCCTGTTGAAATACTTAATAGAGAAGAAATAATAAATAATTTTTGAATTGTTGATAATTTTATTAATTATAAATATCAGACTTTACCAACTTGAGAATATACTGATGACACTCTTCTTACATTATTATTATTAGATGATGTTCTAGAAAATAAATGATTCTGTCCTCAATCTTTTTCTAAAAAATTAGCAAATTATTCAAATATTAAAGATTATAATAAAGATCTTGATCGTCATTTTGCTTTATGAACCTCTATGGCTATGAGAAGATTAAATTTATGACAAGATTATCGTTTATCTTGAAATAATTCTTTAGCAAATGGTTCAAGTATAAGGATTCTTCCTCTTGCAATTTTAAGCCTATTTGATAACGAAGATAATTTAAGAAAAAATACTTATGATAGTGCAATTATGACTCATAATAATAAATTATGAACTGAATGACCTTTTTTGACAGCATTAATAAATAAATGTCTTTTTGAAATAAAAAATTCTAAAGATTTTAATCCAAAAGATTTGTTAAAATTTTTAAAAAATCAAACAACAGAGAAAATTTTTATTGAAAAATTTAATGATATAGAAAAATTATTAAATAATAATTCTGATTATGCTGAAGCAGAAAAAATTTTATGAACAACTAGTAAAATATATGAAACTCTTTCTTATGCTTTATTTTGTTTTCTAAAAACTCCTTATAATTTAAAACAAATATTAATATGATCTTTAAATATTAATTGAGATTCGGATAGTATTGGTGCTATTGCAGGTTCATTTTATGGCTCATTAAATTGAGCATCATGAATTCCTGTTGAATGGATAAATAATATTAATTGTAAAGATAAAATTAATAAATATTTTTGATAAAATTCTATTAAAAATTTTCTTTAAAATTATACTCAAACAAAATTGATCTAAGGGTTTTGCGTCAATGAGACTTAATCTAATTTAAATAATTTTTGGATTAAAAAAAAGTGTAAACCAAATTTATTTAAGTAAAAAATTATTACTCAATATTTGCACTAATTATAACCAAAATCCTAAATTGATATACACGACATAAAAAAGAACCAAAAAAATTTGACTCATATCTTTTTATATATTATCATATATATGCTTAAAAAATTAAAGATAAATTTATCTTTATTTATTTATTTATTTATTTTATTAATTAATTTAATTATTTATGCACAAAAATATAACAACAAATATACCATATAAATGTGAAAAACCTCTTTGTAAAGATAGGCAATGTAATCCATCAGAAACTTGTCCAACTTTTACATCTTATATAAAAACAGTTAAACTTAACTTAAATCAAATAATAACAAAAAAAGATTTAGATAGATTTGGTATCAATTCAGCTGATTTAATTATAATTAAAGCTTTAGGTCAAAACCATTAAATTTTTATATATACTTAATCACAAAATTATTCTATAAATCAATCTTTTTGAAAATCTACCATTTCTTTATAGATATGGCTTGAATTATAAAGTTCATTATGATTTCAAGAAGCTATTATTTTTCATTTTTCAAATAAAAATATTTTATCCGCATGTTTAATAGTGGATAACCTATGTGCAATAATAATAGATGTTCTTCATTTCATTAGTTTGTTTAGAGATTTTTGAATTAAGCTCTCAGTTTTTGAATCCAAGGCTGAAGTAGGCTCATCTAAGATCAAAATATCTGGATCCTTGAGTATTGCTCTTGCTATTGCTATCCTTTGACGTTCTCCTCAAGAAAGTTTTAATCATCTTTCTCATACTTCTGTTTTAAATCAGTTTTCCAGTGATTCTATAAAATCTAGAACATTTGCTTCTTTACAAGCTTCTTTTATTTCGTCCATAGATACTTTATCTTTTACATATTCCAAATTATGTAAAATAGAATCATTAAAAATAGTAGTATCTTGAAACATTATTGCAAATTTTGATCTATAACTTTCAAGTGTATAATCTTGTACATTAATTCAATCAATTAAAATTTCTCATTTTTTTGTATCATACAAACGATTAATAAGATTAATTGTAGTAGATTTTCCAGATCAAGTATGTCATACAAAAGCGATTTTTTGTCATTTTTTTATTTCCATATTTACATTATCTAATACCTTTCTTTTATTTCATGGATAACTAAAATTTAAAGCATTAATTTTAATAGAATCATTTAATTTATTAAAAATTATAGTTCCTAAATCTTCTTCCTTTGGCGCATTTACAATTAATTGAGACTTATAAAAATTTGCAACATCTTTGATCATGCGTTGATAAACATCAAGCAAATTTAATACAGGTCAATAGATACGACCAACTATAACTTGAAACATTATAAGTTCTCAAATAGTTAATTTATTATTAATTACAAAAAATACTCAAAATCAAAATACTATCATTCTTCAGGCTATGTCCATAAATCTATTAATCGCAAATAATATTATCCAAATATTTCTTAATTTTGCTTGTCTTTCTGTAGCATCATTAAAAAGATCAGATTGAATTTTAAATTCATTTTCTTCTCTTGCAAAAATTTTAATAACTCAGATATTAGTAAGTGCGTCATTAAATCTAGAAAAACAATTGTCCCATACTTTATTTAATTCCCTTTGTTTTAAATATACTTTATTTCAAAAATAAAGCGTGGCTATAAATCAAAATGGTAGAATTATTATAGATAAAATAGTAAACATCCAGTTTGTATAAATTCATATTGCAAATAAAAATATAAATATAAAAAATTGAGGTAAAATATTTATAAATAATCCTTCTCAAACAGCAAAAACTGATTCAGCTCATCTATCAAACACTTTTTGATACTCTCAATTATTATTTGTAATATGCTCATGATATGGTAATTTTAAAAAATTCTTAGATAAAACTAGAATATAATTTTTCCAATCTATATGCAATATTGTCCAAACATGATATTGATAAAATGTCCAAGATCATATTCAAGAAACTGCAATTAATGAATATAATCAAATTAATTTCAAAAAATCCAAAGATGAATATATTATATCTTTATTATTAGTAAAATGATTTGTAATTCAATCAATAAGTATTTTATAAAAATACGGTTCTGAAACACTAAAAGCTAGATATATAAATAAAAATATCATAAGCCACCAAAGGTTTTTTTTCATTACGATTAGTTTATTTAAAATATCTAAAAATGTTTTTCATTTAGAAATATTTAATTTCTCTTCTTTTTTTATTAACATAATAAAAAAATTAAAAATAAAAATTTCAATTTTTTAATTTACTCATTATTTGAATTTATTTTTTAATTCTTAAATTAAAAAATATTAGATAAAGCGAAAATAAAATTTATTATTATCTAGAAAACGTACTTATATTTTTTAAAAAAATTTATTAAATATATATTAATATAATATAATTTATAGAAATAAGTGAAAAAAATTGAAAGGAATTTATTAAAAATTTTGAAATTCTTAAAAAAAATCATCTTATTATTATAGTTTTCATTTACATTTATCTGCAAAATTTTATCTTAAAAAAATATTATCATCGTAATAAATTAAAAATAATTTAGTTTTATTGTAAACAAAAAATTTTATTGTCAAATTTTTTAAATTTTATTTATATAAAAAATATAACAGATATTGTAATTTTTAGAAAAATAGTATTATATATTTTACTAAAAAATTCAAAATTTAATAAATAGGCCACACTACAGTTACTATTATTTACTTTTTTTATATAATATTTATCAAAAATAAAAACAAAGAAATTTAAAAAATTTCTTTGTTTTTATAAATTCTAATAAATATCTCTTTGATATATCCAAATAAATTAATCAATGCTCACACGTAATGCTCTTCTAGTATATTTTTAATAATTTAAATTTAAGAAAAAATTTATTCAGTAATATTAAAATTTGATAAATATTCTTTAGAAAAATCTGTTAAAATTTCTTCGTAAATTGTATCAAAATTTTGAACATTTTTTTCAAGATATGGTAAAAAATTATTAATATCATTTTTAAAAATATCTGTTGCTTGTTGCATTTGTTCTTCTGTTAAAGTTAAAGCAGATTTTATAAGAATTCTATCAACAATAATATTTTTCAAATCTGAGCTCAAAAATTCTCTTTCTTTCTCATCTTTAAATCAAGCTTGTTGTAAAAGATCATCAATATATAAATCAAGAGTATTCATAATAAAATAAATTAAATAATAAAATATTGTAAAAAACTAAATTGATTTTATAAAGCTCTTTCTTCTTCGTTGTTATTTTCTTCTTCGTTATTTTCTTCTTCATTGTTTTCCTTAGTTAAAAAAGTATTTTCAAATATTGGCATTCATAATCAAGACCAAATACTTGGAATTCATTTTTCTATTACTTCTTTAAAAACTCAAGGAATTACCTTATCAACTCTATCAAAAAATAATTGATACAAATGAGAACCTTTTGCTACTCAATTTCTATGTATATAATCAAAAAATGTTTCTGATAATATAGCTTTTTGATTTGCATTATATTGAGCAATATCTCATCAATTTAATAAGTTAGATGTAGCTTCTTTTAACCATGTTTTATTAACATGATATCAGCATTTTGTAATTTTATTACAT
>CAYUQQ010000075.1:0-4844 GCA_964446905.1 uncultured Candidatus Peribacteria bacterium | reverse complement strand
ATTAACATTTTCCTCATTTTCATTAAAAGAAGATTTTTTTAACCAATCAGGAACATTAGTAGAATTCTCTTCATTATTTATATTTTCTATATTACTTTGTTCTCACTGAAAAGGAATAATACTATCTTCTTTTTCAATATTTTCTAAAATATCTAATTTTTTATCTTCTGTTTTAGGGGTTAAAGTATTTATTTTATTATTTTCAATATTTGCTTTTAATTTTTTTCATCTTAAAAATTTTTCTATAAAAAAATCTTGAAATGCTAAATTTTCATTTTTATTAAAAATTCTAAAGTATATCCAAAAACATAATATTAATAAAGCAACAAATAATATAAAAAATCATATAATATATAAAAATATTTTACCAAACATTATTATAGAATCCAAAATTCAATTTAATTGTTTTTTATTATCAGCTGGAGTTTCTGTTTTGGTTTCAATGTTTTTTTGTCATCAATAAATTATAACTTCTAATTGTGATTTAATAATTAATTTATCGTCGACACTGATATTGTTATCATTTTTAATTCCTTCTAAAATAAATTTAGCCAATTCTTTATTTAATGTTAAATTAGTAGGGTGAGATAAAATTTCATCTATTTTTCATGGTTTATCTTGATTTCATACTATTTCTAAATAAGAAGGATTTGAACTTGGAATTAATTTTTTTAAAATATTTGCAGCTAATGAAATCTCATCTTTTGTTTGATTGTCTTGTATTAAAAATCATTCTAATAAATTATAAAATTGTTCTTTTAATTTATCTTCAAAAGATAATCATTCTATAAAAGATTCGAATTCTATAATTTTTTTTGTTTTTTCTCTTTCATCAAACCAATTTTCTTTTAATTGTGACAAATATTGCATCATTTTAACTTTTTCTGTAGCTGGAGACTGTGAAATTAAATCTTTTAATTGTTCCAAAGAGGCTAAGTCTGATTTAGAAATTTCTTTATCAATTGATACATAGTCGTTTATTGGTTTAGATTTAATATAATTAAATCTAATTTTTACATTTTTAGATTCTATTAATCATTTTTCGTTAAATATAGAAAATTTCATTATTTGTTCTTCATTATATGAATTGAATTGATTAATCATAAAAACAGTTCAATTTTTATAAGACTCGTCTTGTGAATTATCACAATCATCATCATTTGTCCCATTTAAATCAGAATCCAAAGAAATATCTTTATCTATACAATATTTTATTATATCTCATTTTGATTCTTGTAAATAAATAAATATTTTATCTTTTGGAGTTTGTATATTAATAATATTAGAATCTCATTCCTTAGTAGTTTTGGGATATGTAAAATAAATTAGTTTATTTTGACTTCTTTTTGTTTTAATTTCATTAATTACATCTTTTTTAACTGGTAATACAATATTTTTAGTAATTTCTCAATCAGAAACTTTTAAATTTACTACATTAGTAAATTTATTTTTTTTAAAATCATGAACAAAATATTCTTGATTTGAAGAGTTTATATTATTTCATAAATTCCAATTTACATTTTTATATAGTCATTCTGTAGTGTTTAAAAGTATTATTTTATTTCATATAGAAATATATTCAAAATTTGGTTTAAGTATATTTTTAACAAAAATTTTTTGATTTTTTGAATCCGAAACTCCTTTATAACTAACCTTAATTTTTAAATTAAATTCTCAAGATTCAGTATATGTATAATTTATTTTTGATGAGTTAGTTGTTTTATCATAAAATCAATCTCAATTAAAGTCCCATTTATATTCAACTTTATTGCTAATATCTCTTCATAAAATATCTTGTACAGAAACATTAAAATTAACTTCTTCTCATACAGATAAAGCTGTTTTGTTTGCTATAATTTTTTTAATAATTGGTGTATTAATATTGTCTGTCATTAAAGAAATAGTATATCTTTCTTCTCACATTTCATCAGTATTTAATTTAGCTCAATTTGTATCTTCAGCCATTAAAACAAAATAATATTTTCAAGTGATTCTTGGTAAAACAAAAGTGGTAATTGGTGTTTTTGTTATTCTATAATCTTGAGGTTCATCGATAGAATCTGTATAATAATACCATAAATAAGATGTTATCAATCAGTCTTCATCTTTTGCATTATTTGCCTTAACTTTTACAATTACTGGATCAGTATTTAAATTATCAGAACTTACTGATAAAGAAGATATTTTTGGAGGCAAATTTTCTACTTTTATATAAATTTTACTAGAATGAATGGCTCATGTTTTATTACTTTTTACTGTTAATTCTATCGGAAAACATCATAAATCATCAAATTTATAATTTACATTTTGTTGAGTAGAGGTTTTATCTAAATATTTCCATAAATAAGTTAATCAAGTATTTTTTCAATCAACATTAGTGCTATAAGATGCAGAAAATGTAATAGTATTTACTCTGTCTAATAAATAAGTTTCTTGTCAATTACATGTAACATCTTCACTTGGTAAAATTTCTTCATTCTTTTTTTTAACAGTAATTAAAGAATATGGAGAATTTCAATCAACTATATAAACTTTTCTAGAAATAGAATTTGAATCTCAAGGATTTGATCCTTTAACTTTTAAAGTTATATTATAAATTCATGATTTTTTATAAATATGAGTAATTCTTCAAATATTTGTAATTTGATTGTTTTTATCTCAAAAATCCCATTCAAAAATATTAGCCTCTTTTGATTCTGCTATAATATTTAAAGGTTCTCAAATTTTTACAATTTTAGGAAAAATTTGCATTTTTATTGATAGTAATGACGTTATGGTTATATCTTTTTTTGCTGTTGAAATTTTTTTATCTGTATTAATAACATCTAGCGTAATTCTATGTATTCATAATGTATTGAAAGTATATTTTCACATACTTCATTGTCTGTTTGCATCTTTTAAATTTACTTTTTGTCAATCAATATTCCAAACAAAAGTTAATTTTGAACTATCGAAAGTATCTGGATCATAACTAGAAGTGGCATCTAATAAAATTGTATTTGGAGACTCTTTACTTGGTTTATTAATATTAAAACTAGCAAAAGGATTTTTGGAATTAATAGTAATAGTTAAAGAATCAAAATCTTGTTCTCAGTTTGGAATATAAGATTTAAGTGTAACTTTAAATTTTCAAGATTTTTTAAATTTATAAGAAATGTTTTCTTCACTTGATTTATATACTATATTATCATTTGATAAATCCAAAATTGTCCATTCATATCTATTTTGAGAAGAATTAAAATAAGATTTAATGTTAAATTTAAAATCTTCTTGAGCATATCATTCTGTTTTTTGTGCTTGTATTGCAGCTATAGGATCTCTAACTTCCAAGTCTATTTCTTTAGAAATTGTTTTATTTTCATTTGTAGTTAACAATAATTTAATAACATATTTTCATTTATTTTTATAAAATTGTTTTTCTATTCTAGGACCTCAACTATACGCTGTACTATTACTATTTCAAAAACTCCAAGAAGTTCTTAAAAATCTAGATCATCATGTAGCCTGAGAAGCTGTGGCATCCAAAATAATTCATTTTGCCCCCATATTAGGAGTTATTTTATAACTTGTAACATTAGATACATTATCTCAATTAATATAAAAATAAATATTTCATATAGTTGGTAAAACATTTACTTTTATATTACCACTAAAGGGAAGAGAGCTAATTTTTCATTTCTGATTCCTTACTGCAGATAAAATATTTAAATTTACAGTGTATGTTTTTTCTTCTTTAAAAGTAACATCTATTGATGGTCAATAACCAAGTATGTTTTTTTTATTGTTTTCTGATATTACATACCAAACGTAATTATCTTTGGGAATAGTAACTCAAGAAGGATCTATCACCTCTTCTGTTCTTAAACTTACAGTTAATGGAGCATTTCATGAAGATGGACTTGCAAAAATTTTAGCTGATATTCTCGGTATTTTAACTTTTGAAATAAAATTTTTAAGATTTTTTGCTAAACCTGTAATAGCAGAGTCTGAATCAGATTTTTTTTTTACTATTTCTATAGAAATCAATAAATCTTTAGCTAAATTGTTATTAAATATAAAATCATTATTATCTGGAAAGGTATTTATAGATAAAGTAATATATTTTTCAAGAGCATTTAAATTATCAGAATCAATTTCTCAATTTAATTTATAATCTCTTTCTAATTGTCAAATTAAAAGTTCAATTTCTTTTTTGTATTCATCAAAAGTATTTTTATCATAATCTGTATATGCATAAGCCTTATCTATTAAATTTGGAAAATTAAATGTTTTTGGTAATTGAGGATTAATAATTTTAAATATAAATAATATTATAGAATAAGCTAAAAATATAACTATTATTCAAATAGCAACATATAATATAATAGTTTTTGATTTTTTTACTTTTGTCTCATCATTAACATTAATCATGATTGAAAATCATGCATACATTATTAAAATAACTCAAATTAAACCTGTAAAATATAATAAATAAATAAGTATATCTTGTATGTATACAGAAAATTTTTTATCTTTTTCAATATCATTTATATTATTTTTAACTATTTCAACTCATTTTTCTAAACTACAATCTTCTTGAGTATTACAATAAATAATATCTGTTCATGGGTTTTCGCTATCAGTAATATCAGTAAAAAGTCATGCATAAGAAAAACTAAATCAAAATATTGATAATAAAATTATTAAAAAAAACTTAATTTTAATTTTATTTACAAATAACATTTGTTCTATTTAATTTATATAATAATTTATTTATTAATTATTTTAACATATTTTTTTAATAAACGCAAAATTTTCAAGTTTTTTATATTAAATATAAAATTTTAAGTTTTTTTAATTTTTCG
>CAYUQQ010000074.1:0-5186 GCA_964446905.1 uncultured Candidatus Peribacteria bacterium | reverse complement strand
GACGCTACTGCCAACACAGGAGGAGGAGGCGGAGGTGGAGGCCCCGACCCCAATTATGACGGTGGAGATGGTGGAAGTGGAATAGTAATAGTTAGGTATCTATTAGTATCAGCTTCATCATCAAACTTTTTTATTTACAACTCAGGAAGGCTCATAAAAAAATCAAAAAGGATCGGTCTTATATACTTGTACATCTTCTGAAATTATAATACTCACAACAGCAGGACTTACATTTTTTACAATATTTTTTACACTTGTTTCTAAATTTTTTAATCATTCCAAATTGTTATCTTTTGATAAATCTATATTTTTTTTATCTATATTATTATCAAAAAAATTCTTATTAATAATATTATTTTGATTTATAAAATAAGTATTAAATATTAAACTTCAAAAAATAGATGTAAAAAAGGCAAAAACTATAATTAATATAAAAAATATTTTTCTAGATTCCATAATTTTTCTAGATTCCATAAAAAATAATTTTAAAAAATAATTTTAAAAAAAAATTTGATTTATTAAATATTGTGTGTAATATTGTACAAAATATTTTAATTTTAATTTTAATTTATGCAAATAAAAAATAATTTTAAAGGTTTTACATTAGTAGAACTTATTGTTGTTATAAGCATTATAGCAATACTTTGAACAGTATGATTTGTATCATATAGTTGATATACAAGTAATGCTAGAGATAGCAAAAGATCTTCAGATATTAATACTTTATATACAAAAATAGATATCAAAGTTTCAGAATGATCAAATTTATTAAGTATAGTTTCTTCATGAGCAATATATCAACTACCTTGAACTACAACTTATATATGATGAACATGAGTAGAATTATGAGCTAATTATACAGCTGGTATTTTAAATTATAAATTATTATGATTAGATAAAGATGCTTTTATAGATCCTTCTGGTAATGATTATCCAATATGAGTTACTACCAAAATTTGATGAGCTTTCCAATTAGCAGCAACATTAGAAAATAGTTCCGATCCTATAGCCTTAGTAAAATGAAATTATATACCAAGAAAACAAACAAATGTTTTAACTTGAATAATAAATACTGATCAAACTAAAATTCAAGTTACTGAATGAGGTGGTATATTTAAAAAATGAGATTGGATTTCTGATACAACTGCAACATATACTTGAGAAATTCAAAATATTTCAAAAAATGATGTCTTAATTACTATTGATACAGCAACAGCCTTAACAGCAAGTACATCTTATGGATTTCGTTTATCAAAAGATGAATCAGATTGATTAATAGCATGAGTGGCATCAGCTTGACCAAATGGTGCTTGATGAGGTATTTGACCAATTAAAAATAATGAAAATGGAGCTCTACCTTATTATATGAAATAATTTTAAAAAATTATAAAAATGCATATTTAAAAAAATATTCTTAATTTATTTATACTTAAAATAAATTAATCAAAAACCTGTACTTAATAGAAGTTAATATAATTTAAATAATTTTAAAAAACTTTATTAAAACCAAATTTGCTTAAGTATATCAAAAGATAAATAAGTAATGTTAAAACTTAAAAATATTATTTCAAATATTCCATCTAAACCATGAGTTTATATCATGAAAAATATTTCATGAAAGTTTATTTATGTCTGAAAATCTATTAATTTAAAAGCTAGGGTAAATTCGTATTTTAATTGAAAATGAAATTTGAATTTTGCTAAAACAAGCATGATAAAACAAGTAAAAAATATTGATTATATAGAAACCAAAAATGAACTTGAAGCACTTGTACTTGAAACAAATCTTATAAAAAAAGAAAAACCAAAATATAATATCTTAATGAAAGATGATAAAAATTTAACATATATAAAAATTTCAAATGATATAATTCCAGAAGTTTATAAAACTAGAATAAAATCAAAAGATTGACAATATTTTTGACCTTATCCGAGTCTTGTAAATATAAATTTAATTTTGGATAGTTTAAAAAAAATTTTTAAAATAAGAAATTGTAAAGTTAAATTTGTAAAAAAAAATAATAAACTAATTCTTTCTTCAAAATGAGGTAAAACTATTCCCTGTCTTGATTTTTATATTTGACTATGTTCTGCACCATGTATATTGGAACAAGATAATATTAAACAATATCAAAAAAATATTGAATCTTTAAAAGATTTTTTAAAATGAAATTCATGAAAAATCTTAAAAGAATTAGAAGAAAACATGAAAGAAAAAGCAAAACAATTAAAATTTGAAGAAGCTACAAAAATTAAAAATCAAATAAAAAATATCGAATCATTATCACAAAAACAAATAGCTAGAGATGCAATTCCTGGTAATAATGATGTATTAGTTTACTTAGAAAAATATGGAAAAATTTTTATAGCATTAACTGAAATAATAGAATGAGAGATTGTATGAATTAATAACTATATTATTGAAAATAAATTAAATGAAAATAAAGATGAATTAATTAAATTTTTTCTTGAACAACGATATATTGATAATTGAGAAAAACAAAATAAATTTTTAAATAAAAAGCTAATTACTAAAGAAAAAATAAAAGATAAAAATCTTTTAAGATTTTTAAAATATCAAAATATATCATTAGAAAATCCAAAATTATGACATAAAATTGAAGTAATTAATTTTACACAAAATAATTTAATTAATTATGCTTATAAGTTAGAACTTAATAATATTTCAAAAAAGACATTCACCAAAAATACAATGCTATCTGTACTTAAAAAATTATGATATAATACACAAAAAACTAAATGAATTATTTTTGAATGTTTTGATATTTCTCATACTTCTGGTAATTTTACAGTTGCATCAAAAAGTGTAATTATTGATTGAAAAAGCATTAATTCAAAATATAGAAAATATAAAATAAATTCGATTTCCAATTGAGAAATAGATGATTTTAAATCTATAAAAGAAGTTATTTACAGAAGAAGTTTAGAAGCAATAGAAAAATCAAATTTTCCAGATTTATTTATTATAGATTGATGAAAATGACAACTAACCTCTGCTATTGATTGAATAAATGAGGCTTTTAAATTTTCTTCTAATAATAAAGAAATATGAAAATATGATTTTAATATTTGTTCGATTGCAAAAAAAGAAGAAGAAATTTTTATTCCAAAAAAAATAACTCCAATTATATTTGAAAAATGATCTCATGAATTAATGTTAATTCAAAAAATAAGAGATGAGGCTCATAGATTTGCTATTTCTTTTCATATAAAATCAAGGACTAATGCAATGAAAAAAAATATTTTAGAAGAATTGCCAGGATTTGGTCCTAGTGCAAGAAAAAAACTTTTCAACATTGCCTGAAGAATTGATAATATAAAAAGCTGAGAAAAAAAAGATTTAGAAAAAATTTTAAATAAAAATCAGATACTTACGCTTATTGAAAACGGTATATACCCAAATTAAAATAATAGTAAAAATTGAAAATATTGTAATAGTCAAAATTTATTTAATTTTAAAAAAATTAGAAAATAAATTGTATTTTTGTATAATAATTTAAACTCAATTTAAACTTAAAAATTATTATAAATTTTAAAATATTATTTGAATTTTAATTTTATTATTAAACCAATAAAACAATTTTAAATCAAAAATTTCTAATTTAATATTTATATTTTTTTATATATGAAAGTTTTAATAATTGAAGATAATTTTAAATTAAGAGAAAATATTTTAAAATATTTAAAATTAAATTTTATTTTAGCTGAAGAAGCCAAAAATTGAGTTGAATGAATAAAAAAAATTTCAAATTCTAACTATGATGTCATAATTCTTGATGTAAATATGCCAAATATGGATTGAAAAGAATTTATTAAAAAGGCTAGATTAAATTGAAATAAAACTCCTGTATTAGTTTTAACTTCAAATTCAATGCTTAACGATAAATTAGAGATGTTTAATTTATGAGCTGATGATTATATTACCAAACCATTTGAATTAGCTGAATTATTAGCTAGAATTAAAGTTTTATCAAAACGTAAAGAAGAAATTTTACCAAATAATATTAATATATGAGATATTAAATTTGACCTAAACAAAAGGAAAGTTTTTATAAAAAATAAAGAAATTGAATTATGAAATAAAGAATTTAGAATTATTGAATTTTTAATTTTAAATAAATGATTACCAAAAAATAAAACTCAAATTTTAGAACATGTATGGTGAGAACAAGAAGAAAACTTAGATTTAAATTCTGTTACCCTTGAAGCTCATATTTCTTATTTAAGAAAAAAATTATGAAAAAATTTTATTAAAACAATTAAATGATTATGATATGTAATAGAATAATAAACACAAAATAAATTTAATTTAATTTTGACTTGAATCCAAAAAATATTATAATTAATTGGAATTAATTCTAATTTAATAAATATGCAAAAATTTTTTGAAATACAAAAATGATTAATAGATAATAATTTTAATACTGTAAGAGAAATAATTAATGAAATCGATTTTGAAGAAAAAATTATTTGAATTATTTGACCAAGATGAGTAGGCAAAACAACTATTTTAATAGATTATTTAAAAAAAAATAATTTATCTTCATCATTATATATATCTGCTGATAATATATATTTTTTATGAGAAAAATTATTTGATTTTGCTCATAAATTTGTAAGAGATTATGATGGTAAATTACTTATAATAGATGAAATACATAAATATAAAAATTGGAATCAAGAATTAAAAAATATTTTTGATAGTTTTAAAAAATTACAAATAATTTTTTCTGGAAGCTCAAGTATAGATTTACAAATTTGAAACCATGATTTATCAAGAAGAGTAAAATTATATTATCTTGAATGATTTAGTTTTAGAGAATATTTAAATTTTAAATATAAGTTAAATATTAAAAAATATAATTTTAAAGAAATTATAGAAAATCATATTAATATAGCTCAAAAAATTTGAGATTTTCCTGTAATTAAATATTTTAAAGAATATTTAAAAGAATGATATTATCCATATTATGTTAATGAAAAACAAAAAGATTATTCAAAAATCATTGAAACAATAAATAAAACAATCAATTATGATATAGCTAATTTTTATAATTTTAAAATTGAAAATTTAATTTATTTTAAAAAAATACTTAATTATTTAAGTATAATAGAACCTTGAGAAATTAATTCAAATAAAATATCTAAAACGCTTGAAATAGACA
>CAYUQQ010000073.1:4080-5190 GCA_964446905.1 uncultured Candidatus Peribacteria bacterium | reverse complement strand
GATACGAGTATACGAGATGTAAGGCCCTTACCATTAATTATTATTTTAGAAAATAATAATACTATTTATTTTAGTTGATATACAGATAGTGTAAAAATTAATTTTTCTGTATGATATAAAGATCAATTTAAAAAAATATATTTTGACAAAAGAAATTGAATTATAAATATTATAAAATAAATTTAATTATATGATTTTAGATTGAAAAAAAATTGCTTTTGATTTTTATGAAAATTTAAAAAATAAAATTTCTAAATTAAAAGTTAAACCAACCCTTTCTGTTATTTTGGTTTGAGATGATCAAGCCAGTATTACTTATGTAAATCAAAAACAAAAATATGCAAATTTTGTTTGAATTAATTTTGTATTAAATAAGTTTTCAAAAAATGTTGGTCAAGATATTTTGCTTAAAAAAGTAATTGAATTAAATAATGATAAAAAAATAGATTGATTTATTATACAATTACCCTTACCAAATAAAATAGATGGTCAAAAAATTATTGAATCTATTAGTCCCAATAAAGATGTTGATTCTCTTACAAAAGAAAATATTGCTAAATTGTTTTTTAATCAAAACTGATTCATTCCTTCTACTGTAAAATGAATCGAAAAAATGTTAGATTATTATAAAATTAAAGTAAAATGAAAACATGTTGTAGTTATTTGAAAAAGTAATATTGTTTGAAAGCCTACAGCATTACTTATGATGAATAAATGAGCAACTGTAACAAGTTGTGATGTTTATACAAAAAATTTAAAATTTTATACCTTAAATGCAAATATTATTATTTCTGCAGCATGAAAACCAAAATTAATAAAAAAAGATATGGTAAAAAAATGAACTATTATAATTGATGTATGATTTAATTATTTTAATTGAAAAATTTGTTGAGATTGCGATTTTAATAATTTAGAAAAAAATAATTTCATTACACCTACTCCATGATGAGTATGACCTCTTACTGTCGCTATGTTATTAGAAAATACATATTTAGCTTTTTTAAAAAACAAAAAAATTTGAAAAAAATAAAAATATACTATAATCAATTTAATAAATTTATTTTCTTAATTTATAAATAAATATGTCTCAAATTACAAAAGATTGATTTA
>CAYUQQ010000073.1:0-4040 GCA_964446905.1 uncultured Candidatus Peribacteria bacterium | reverse complement strand
GAATAAAATTAATTTTAGGTACTGAATCTATGGATAATAATGAAAAACAATATTGGTTTGACATACTTCCTTCTATGACAGATGAACAAATTGATAGATTATTTGAAATATTGGAAACAGAACGTAAAAAATTAGAAGAATTAGAAATTAAATATCAAGAAGAAATAAAATCTCTTAATGAAAAACATTTAATAGAATGGCAAGAATTACAATCAAAAGAAAATAAAGAAAAAATACAAAAAGCAGAAGAAGACGACAAAAAACAATGAGCTTCTGCAGAAGATGTATTAAAAATGTTAGATGATTTATAAAATTAAAAAAAACAAAAATAAAATTCATCAAATTCAAATTATTTATAATGTAGAACGTTTTTTTAAATAAAAAAATTTTTTTATTTAAAAAAACAGAGGTGCAATTATTTGATATTTAATTTAAAATTAGATGATTATTATATGTAAAATTATTAAAATTTAGATTTAAATTTATTTTTAATTATTTAAAATAAGATATATTAATTTGTTAAATAAAAATTAAAAAATGTTAAATATTGAAATTAAAAAAAGTTTATTACCCTTATTAAAAGAAAACAGATTTAGTTCATCTAAAAAAATAAATATAGATGTAAATATTCAGGCCGTTATACAAATTAATTTTTCTCAAAAAAATATATTAGATATAATTGAAAATATAATTATTGATTTAATATTATCTCATACAGAAAAAGAAAGAGATGTTTATAATTCCTTTTCTTTTATTTTAGAAAAATTAAATAAAGAAATTAAAAAATTATCTAAAGATTCAAATTTTTCTAATTTAAATATTTTTATTTGAATAATTCAAAAAGATTCTTTGCATTTTTCTATTCTTTGAGATTATTCTGTTTATCTTATAAAAAATAATAAAATAATTAATATTGCAGATTGAATGCAAGGTAAAAATTTGGAATTTTCATATATTTCTAGTTGAAATATATGAGCTTCCGATAATGTTTATATATCAAATATAGAATTTTTAAATTATATTACCAAAGATGATATTTTTGAAATTTCTAAAATTCAAAGTAATGAAGAAAAAAATCAAATTATAGATAAAATTTTATGAGAAGAAGATTTAGAAGAACAATATAATATAATTTATATTAACAATAAAGAAAATATAGAAAAATCAAAAATTAATGAAGATAATTTTTTTAATATTTTTTTACCAAAATTATTAATTTACTTTAATCAATTTAAAGATTTTTTAATTGAAAATGAAACACTAAAAAATATTTATTTTAAAATTAAATCTAAAATTGATTTTAAAAACAAAAATATTTATGCCTCTTTTTTTATAGGATGATTATTATTTTCAATATTTTTACTTTATTTAATAATATCTTCTATTTTAAGTAACAATATAAATAGTATTGTTCCAGAAGAATATAAAAATAAATTAATAGAAGCTAATAATATTGTAAAATGATTAAATCAATATATTGGCAATAAAGAAATTTTTTATAATAATCTTAAAAAAGCAGAAGAATTAATTTTTGAAGTTAGGGATAAACAAGTTTTTTTAAATGATGTTAAAAAATTATTAGATGATATTTCTGTTTTAAAAAAACAAATTAATTGAATACAGACAGCTTCTTTAAATTTAGAAAATTCTGTAATTCAATTTAAAGATAAAAAATTTGAAATTAATTCAATTTTTGAAATCAATAAAAAACTTTATTTTGTAGGTAAATCATGAATTATTTGACCTTATGTTAAATGATCTCAGATTAATATTTATCCATATCCTGATTGAGAAGAGTTTTTATCATGCGATTTTTCTAGTGAATGATATATTTATATTCTTACTAAAACTTATAAAATATTACAATTTTATAAACAGGAGTATAAATATTTGTTTTTGGAATGAAAAAATGTATGGCAAAATTCTAATATAATTAAAACATATGATTCTAATTTATATTTATTGGACGCTAATTGAAATAATCAAATTTTTAGACATAAAATATGAATTAAATGATTTTCTTCTAAATTTCCTATAATTGATAATTCTGATATTAAAAAATTAAATGTTTTAGATTTTGCTATAGATGGATGATTTTATATTATAAAACAAGATTTAACTATAGATAAAATTTTTACATCACCATCTTATAATAGAAGATCTATAGTTATTAATTGATTGTCACAAGATTACAGTTTAGAAAACGTAAACATACCACCAAAAATGTTTATAGCACAAAATTTAAATTATTTTTATATTTTATTAAATAATAAAATTTGGATTTTAGAACCAGATTCCAAAAATTATAAAGATGTTAAAAGTTTAAAATATATATGACAAATAGAGCCACAAGAAGCCAATACTAATTCTATTTTTATACCAAAAGATGGAATTATATATATTTGAAATTTAAATTGAGTTTATCAAATAAATTTTGAAATTTCAGATTGAAAAATAATTGTTAGATAATTTAGTGTATAATTTTTGATTTATTTAAAATGTTTTTTATTTTTAAAATTCAAAATAATCTTTTTTAAAGAATTATAAAAATTTTAAATTTTTAGTTATTTTATATAGTATAAGTAACTGTTTTGGTAATAAGATTTAAGTTTTTATTTTATATTTTCTTAATATTTGAAGTTTTGTTTTTATGTTTAAAATAGATGCAATTGTTTTAAAAAAAAATTATATAAAAGAAAATAATATTATTATTACTTTATTTTCAAAAGATTTTGGTAAAATTAATGTATGGTTTAAAGAATCAAAACTTAAGTCTCCCATTGATATTTGAAATATTATTAATTGTTTAGTTAAAACTAAAAATAATATTAATATATGTGATTCTTATAAAATTAAAATTTGTATTGATTATAGTAATTTAAATTTTAAATCTATTCAAAATATTTTAGATTTATTAAATTATATTTATCAATTAATTCCAGAAAATTTGCCTTTGGAAGATATTTTTAATGATTATAAATATTGTACTTCTTTTTTAGAAAAAAATGACTTAAACACTAAAATTATAGAATTATTAAAATTAAAATTAATTAAAAAAACTTGAATTTCATTAGATCATAATAAAAAAAGTGATAATTTAAAAAGATTAAATAATGTTATATCAAAATTTAATTTTGATAAAATTTTAAATATTCAAGGTATAAATTTGGATTTAATTCAAGAAATTTATAATTACAATAAAGAAAGTTTTAGACAATTTATTTTATCATAAAAATTATGCAATTTATATATATTCAATTTATTATTTTTTTATTATGACTTATATTTTGAAGTTTCGCTTCAGTTATTATTTTTAGACTTAAAAAAAAGATAAAATGATGAATTTTATCTTGACGTAGTCGTTGTTTAAAATGTAAACATAAATTATGATTTTTTGATTTATTTCCAGTTTTTTCTTATATATTTTTAAAATGAAAATGTAGATATTGTTATAAAAAAATTAATTATATTTATCCATTATTAGAATTTTCAATGTGATTAGTTTTTTTAATGGTATCTTTTTATTTAATTGATATAAATTTGATAATTTTATGAAATATATTTGAAATTATTAAACTTATATTTTTTTTATTTATTTCTTTTATAATTGTTGTATTTATATTTTATGATATTATTTTTATGGAAGTTCCTGATGAAATAATGAAACCAGGAATTTTATTTTTATTATTACTTTTAATATTTTCATCTGTAATACATAATTTTAATATTTTTAATTATTTTAAAATTTTTGATAATTTTTATTTAAGTATTCCTTTTATAAATGCAGTTTTGGCAAGTTTTATAATTTACACATTTTTTTATTTACAAATTTTTATATCTTGATTAATTTATGTATTTAAAGTTAAAAATTATAAAATAATAAAAGAGTTAATTATATTATATTTTATATTTCCTTTTTATACTCCAAAACAAGATAATGAAGAAGAAACAGAAGAAATTCCTTTTTGGATGTGATTTTGAGATTTAAGATTAGCTATATTTATTTGATTTGTTTGATGAATAAAAATTTCTTTATTATG
>CAYUQQ010000072.1:0-5282 GCA_964446905.1 uncultured Candidatus Peribacteria bacterium | reverse complement strand
CATTATATGATACCTTTAATTGCAATTGAATTTTTTGTATAAAAATAGAATTTGTAATGTATATGCAAAAATTATTATGATGAAAAACAGATAGTATAGAATGAATTTTATCAAAAAATTTTAAAATTATACATAAAATTGCAAGTCAAAGTTTAATACAATCTGAAATGACACAAGTTTTTATGACTCTTGATTTATTAAAAAAATTAAAATTACAAGATTTACTTCATTTATTTACTGTTGTAAAATGGCTACCTCCTCCGATTTTAAATTTAAAACCAAAAACAGAAAAAGAAAATCAAGATTTAAGTAATTTAAAAGAATTTAGCAATAAAGATTTACTTATAAACACATTTAAACAAAATGGTTTAGATTATAAAAAACAAAACAAAATTATAAGTGATAAAGAATCAAAAATAATTGAAAATTATTGTGAAAATCAAAAAATTGTGTGATGTAGTTATAAATTTTGAGAAATATATTCTCCAAAAGAAGAATTTAATCAATCTATAAAAACTAAATTAAAACAAAATTATTTTGATGGGTTTGATAAAGATTTAGTAGAATTAAGAACTTTTACAATTATTTTTAAATCTTTAATAATAGATATTATTTCTATATCTAAAGAAATGTGAAAAAAAGCCGGTTGATAATTATTAATAATTTATTATGAAAAAATATATTTTATATTTAATTTTAATTTTTTGATTATTTTCTCAAAATGTTTTTTGAGATGAGTGTGATAATATTTTAAAAAAACAAACTTGACCATCAAAAGATTGTAGTGTTGAATGATGACCATCAGATGCTATGAGTAAATATATTTCTGATTTAGATACAATTTTTTGAGAGATTAAAAGTCAAATAAAAAACTCTAAATGTGATAAAGATTGAGGTGCTATTGGTGATTTAAAACAATTAAAAAGTGTAATAACTAACACAAATCAAATTTTGGATTTTTGAAGCTTTTTATCTTCTTGGGAATTTTATTTAGCACCTCTTTATAAATGAGAAGTTATACAGCCAGTATTTCGTGAAAATAAACTTTTAGAAAAACAACAAGAAAAAATTAATAATATAGAAAGACAGGCTTCTTATGCTTGTGGATTAGAATCTGTAATTACATCAACAAAAATTAAAGAAATATGATCACTATATTGATTAAAAAATTTAGATACAATTTGAAATGTTTTATTAGAATTAAGAAGTTTAAATACACAAATTATAAACTACTATAGATGTGTTATTAATAATGAAAATGATATTAATTGTGAATTTGATAGTATATTTGATATTAGCAGTGGTTTAGATAATTTAAAATTAAGCATATTAAGTGAATATGCAACATGTAAAACACAATGAATTACATGGGATTTTTTTTCTTGTAAAATTACAAAAGTTATTGAAAGTGGTATATGATTTGAAAAATGAATTAATGAGTGGAAAAATGCTATAAAATTACTTACATGAGCCTTTTGAGCTAAAGTGGATAAATATAGAGAAGAAGAAAAAAAAGTTTTAACAAAAGAACTTAAAAGACAATGAGTTAGCCCGGAAAAAGCTGCTATTATTCTTAAAAATTTAGATAATAGTTATAACAGCTCAGATTCATGAGTAGAAATTTTTGTAAAAAATATTTGAAAATCTATAAATTTATTAGTTAATGATGTAAACAAAATAATTACAGAAATGAAAAAAGAAATTATTTGAGAAAATGAACAAAACGAACAAAAAAAAGAATGATGAGAATCATGAGAATGATGAGAATCATGAGAATGATGAAATACAAAAACTAGTAGCAATATTTCTGCACACACAACTGATTTAAAAGATATAGAAAAAATAAATATAGAAATAACTGAAGATTATATATTTTTGGATTGATCACAAAACAAATCAAATATTAATTTAGATAAAAATATTTGAATTTTATTAGAAATTAATCAAGAATTAGCAAATTTAAATTGAAAAACTATTTTTACAGATTGAATTAAAGAAGTAGAAAAAATATGTAAAAAAGATCAAGCATCAGGTGTATGAAATTGTAGTTATTAATTTCTTCATTTAAAAGCATTAATTAAAGTAATTTCATCTGCATATTCTATGTATCAAGAATTTGGTAATCATTTTGATAAACGTGTAATTTTAAAATCTTTATTTTTAGGAATATTTTCTTTAATATACATACAAGTAGCTTCTCATTCAATATTTGGATTTGTAGCAATAATTAACTCAGATAAATTTGAATTTTTAATTTTTTCAAATAATTCTTGTAATTTTAAATCTTGTACCAAAACTCAATTAATGGGAGATATACATCATCATAATACATGATATAATCATTTATAAATATGAAGTTTTTCTATACTTATCATATCTAAATAATCTTCTACTATACATAATAAATTTATATCTCTTGATATATCGCCACAAATAGAACATATATTATTTTCATTATCAGTATATCAAAAACATAATTTACATTCTTTTATATCTGTTTGAATTTTTTCTATATAATTTGCAAAATTTTTTAAATAAGCCTTATTGGCTTTTAATAAAAAAAAAGCAAGTTTTATAGCTGTTTTTTCTCAAATACCAGGTAAAAAAGATATAATATCTATAAGTTTTTTTAAGGATTCAGGCATAATTAATAATTATTTATATATAAATAATATATTATATATTTAATTAAAAATTCAAAAATAAAATTTTATAAAAAATTTCTTATTCCTAATAAAAATTAATTTAATTTTTATTAATTCAAAAATCTTTTAAATTAGACGAGATTTCACTATCATAAAATCATAAAACAATTTTACTTGAGTATAACTTGTAAAAATTTTAATTTTTATATAATAAAAATTAAAATTAATCATTTATTAATCATATTATGACTAATAATATAAGTAAAAGAAAAATCCAAATATTAAAATTAATAGTAGAAGAATATATTAAAACATGAGATCTTACTTGATCAAAATCTTTATTAAAAAAATATAATTTATGAGTTAGTAGCGCCACAATACGTAATGATATGGCTTCTTTAGAAAAAATGTGATTAATTTTTAAACCTTATGATTTTTCTTGAAGATTTCCTACTACAAGATGAATAAGAGTTTTTGTAGATTATCTTATGGAGCAAATGCCACAAGTTTTTTTGGAAGCAAGTGAAGAATTAGATATAAAATTAGAAAAAAATAAAATAGATGATATGCTGTATTTATTAGTTTCTAAATTAACTAAAATTACATGAGAAATTACTTTTGCCTGTATTCCAGAAGAAGGCACAAGTTATTATTTATGATTATCTAATTTTATTCAAAAAAATATTCCTATTATTTGAAATGAGGTTTATAATGTTATAAAAGTATTAGAAAATAAATATAATTTTATTGATCTATTAAAGAATCTTGATATTTCAAAAAAAATTGCTATATTTATATGAGAAGAAAATATTATTCCAGATCTAGAAAGTTGTACTATGATAGTTAAAAAAATTAAAATATGAGAAAAGGAATGATATTTATGAATATTATGATCTATCAAAACTGATTATGCTTTTAATATTGCAGCATTAAAAAATGTACTTTAATAATTAATTTATATTTAATATGCTTAAAATTTTAGGTTGACAAGAAGTTTCATGAAGTGTACAAATTAGCTGATCAAAAAATGCTAGTTTACCAATTATTGCAGCTAGTTTATTATTTAAAAAAATTACTCTTCATAATGTACCAAGAATTTGAGATGTATTTACTTTTCTTGAATTAATATCAAGTCTTTGAGTTTCTATAGATTTTACATGAAACACATTAATTATTGAAAATAATTGATTAAAATTAGAAAATTTAAAAACAGATTTAATTAAAAAAATCAGAGTTTGAATTTTCCTTTTAGCCCCTTTATTAAAATATTTTTGAAATGTTGAAATTCCTTATCCAGGATGATGTAATATTGGCAAACGCCCTATCGATGAACACCTAGAATGATTAGCAAGTTTGTGATATAAAAATAAAACAAAATTAGACAAAGTACATTTATATTGACAAATGTCTAGTTGATATAAAGAAATAATTATTGATTGGTTTTCTGTAACAGCTACAGAAACTGTAATTATTGCTAGTGTTTTAAGAAAATGAACTACAAAAATATATCTTTGAGCAATGGAACCTCATGTAATTGATTTAATAAATTTTTTTATTAAAGCATGAGCAAATATAACATTATGACATGATCATACTATTATTATAAAATGAATTGAATCTTTAAAAGATAATATAGAATATACTATTTGTAATGATTATATAGAATCTGGTACTTTTATTATTTTATGAGCATTAGCAAGCAAAGATTATATAGATATAAAATGAGCTTGTATAAATAATTTAAAAAGTTTTTTAAATAAAATTAAAGAAGTTTGAGTTAAATTTAAAGATCTAGGCAAAGATGTTTTAAGAGTTTATAAATCTCATAAATTAAAGCCTACAAGATTTCAAACAAATATTTATCCTTGATTTCCTACAGATTTACAATCCCCATTTTGTGTATTACTTACTCAAGCAGATGGTATTAGTAGAGTAGAAGAAATTATGTATGAATGAAGATTAAATTTTTTAGTAGAAATAGAAAAAATGAAATGACATCCTGCAATATTAAACCCACACGAAGCTTTGATATTTTGAAAAACTAAATTAAATTGAGCCACTGTTTCAAGCTGGGATTTAAGAGCATGAGTTGCTATGATTATATCTTGAATAATAGCAAAAGGAGAAACTTATATTACAAATGTTGAATATATTGATAGAGGTTATGAAGATATTATTTGAAAATTTAAAAAATTATGAGTTGTAATTGAAAGAGTTTAGTATATCAATATCCAAATTAAATTAATTGAAGTTCGCACATAGTGCAAACTAATTTATTTTAAAAAATTTAAAATTTTAAATTTAAAAAAATCAAATTTATTTATATATATTAATTTAATAATCAATTTAATTCCAATATTCTTTTTGAAGCTAATAATATATCTTCTTGTGATAATGAATTAAATTCTTCTTTTAAAAAACTAATTAATATATCATATTTTCATAAATTTTCTAAAATTTCATAATAAAATAATAATACTGATCTTTCTGATCTATAATTTTGAAAATTAAAAATATTTTTTATTGCCATATTTTCTTTATATTCATACATTTCATTTTCTCATCATATTTTATAGGCAAAATATCTTGCTAAAAAATATTCATAAAAAGAATTATGAATAAAATTATTTTCTTTTT
>CAYUQQ010000071.1:0-5294 GCA_964446905.1 uncultured Candidatus Peribacteria bacterium | reverse complement strand
GCTATCCAAAATTCCTCCGCTGTTGCTACGGAACTTCGGATCAGCAAGGAACGTTATGTGAAATTGAATTATGAAGAAACTTTATATAATAATAAATTATTTTTTCTATGGAAACACTTTTTGTTTGTAGAGGTAATGTATGAAGAAGTCAAATGGCTGCTGAATTATTTACTAAATATTCTGGAATAAAAGCATTTTCTGCTGGAACAAAAGTTCTAGAATTTGAAAATCAAAAACTTAATGAAATTCCTTTAGCTGAACCAGTTATAAGGTTTATGGAAAAAGAAGGCTTGAATGTCACAGAAAATACTAGAAAACAATTAACTCCCGAAATGATTGATAAATTCGATAAAATAATTATAATGGCTGAACCAGAAACAATCCCAGAATATTTATTATGAAACAAAAAGATAGAAATTTGGGATATTCAAGATCCAAAAGGTATGGATGATGAAGGATATGAAAAAATAATTTCTCAAATAAAAGAGAAAATTGAAACATTTATGAAATTTAATAACTTGGTACATTCATAATTCAACATCACATAACACTTGCTATCCAAAATTCCTTCGCATTCGCTTCGGAACTTCGGATCAACAAGGAACGTTATGTGTAATTCAAAAAATATTTTAAATAAGGTGTTTTGATAAGCTTTTTTAAAAAGGAAGATA
This sequence comes from uncultured Candidatus Peribacteria bacterium, assembly GCA_964446905.1. Classification (GTDB taxonomy): domain Bacteria; phylum Patescibacteriota; class Gracilibacteria; order BD1-5; family UBA2023; genus CAYRGR01. The sequence continues at coordinate 4,623 of CAYUQQ010000071.1, read as the reverse complement.
AATTTGATTTTTATTTTTATGAGGGGGTTATATGGTATTTTTGCTTCGTTCCTCGCAAAAATGGATTTTAAATTTAATTAATATTTATTTTTTAAAGTTATTTTAATTATTATGAATAAAAGTGAAACTTTTGAAATAAGCCAATCAGCTCTTATTTCTCATGATAAAAAGATATTAATATTACAATCTCAAAATTGAGATTGGGTTTTTCCATGATGAAAAATTGATATATGAGAAAAATGGGATGAAGCTTTACAAAGAGAAATTAATGAAGAAATTTGAAACAGAAAATTACAAATACTTTCTATTTTAGAAGTTGATAATTGGAAATATGAATGAAAAAGTAAATTTTGAGTATTTTTTCATTGTGTAGCAGATAAAGTTGATGATATCATACTCAGTAATGAACACTTAGATTATAAATGGGTATGATATGATGATTTAGAAAATGTAAAGTTTTTTCATAATAAAATGATTTATATTGCCAAAAAAGCTCTAATTCCATTATTAGAAACTAAGGAATATGATGTATGTATTGTTTGAAAATGAATTGTATGAAAATTTTTAATGCATGAACTAAATAATAAATGATTAAATATTTGTGTTATTGATTGATATGAAGAAGATAATTTAGAAACAAATAATTTTTATAGTGTATATGAGTATTTGGATAAAGAATGAGTATGGGATAAAAATGCAACTTGAAATATTACATTTCCTAATGAAGAAGAAATAAAAAAATTATGATTTACATTAGAAGAATATGAAAATATAAAAGTATATTTATTATCTACATTATGATGGATTGATTTTTCAAAATATGATGATACTGAAATAGAATATTTAAAAAAATTTATTTTAGAAAATTTTTGAATTGATAATTTAAATTACTTTGTTTCTGCTAGAAATAAAATAGAAAAAAAGCAAATATTTGATAGGTGGGAATTTGATAGATATTGGCATAATAATAAAACTTTTTATGATATTGATGAATCTAAAATTAATATAATTAGATGAAATGCTGACAAATTTGTTTCCTTAGAAAATAATATTTTAAATAATTTATTAATAAAAACTAACACTTGAACTAAAAATATTAAAGCATCAAAATTTATTTTAGCTAATCATACTATTTGAGTAATGTCATTACTTAAAAGAACTCACACATTCTTATGAAAAAATTTTTTAGATGTAAATAAAATATGATTATGATTTGTAGAACATCCACAATTATCTATTTGAGCTTTAATACAAGATAAAGACTTTTCTTTTAATAGAGATTTACCAACTACATATTTATATTCAGATTTTAGTGTTGATTGAATAAATTTTAGAATTGAATATCATACTGCACCTCCAATAAAAGAAAAAGCCAAAAGATTTTATTATGATGGTAGAACAGAAAAAGATTTTGAAGATAGATTTATAAGATTTTCATGTATTATCGAACAAAATCCATCATCTAGTGAAAAAACTTTAGATTTTAATGATAATGAACAAATTTATACAACTGATTTCTTTAAACAAAATATTAAAACTATTACTAAAATTGTATGTGAAAAATTATATGAAATACTTTTAAAAGTTCACGATAATGAAAAAATAGAAATATTAAATGCAAGATCAAAAATTTATTTTTCATGACATTTAATAGGTTGAGTACAATTTTTAACAGATAAAACAAATTATAAAATACAAAATATTGACAATTTATATATAGCTTCAAGTAGTACATTTAAAACTTGATGATTATTTAATCCTACATTTACTATTTTGTGTATGGCTAAAAAAATAATAGATGATAATTTTAATTTTTAATTTTAAAAAAATATGAAAAAAATTATTTTAGTAAGACATTGAGAAGCATTATGAAATTCAACTTGAGAATTAATGTGATGTAGAATTTGATCAAATCTAACTGAAAAATGAAAAAGACAAGCTTTATTAGTGACTAATTATTTAATAAAAAATTATAGTATAGATAAATTTTATTCTAGTCCTGTAAGTAGGGCAATCGAAACAGCAGATATAATTAGTAAAGAATATTGAAATAAATATGTGATAAATCAAAATATTAAAGAAATAGATTTTTGAGATATGACATGAAAAAAAATATCTGAAATTCCAAAGGAAATAGATTTAGCATATATGAAAGATCCCTTTTTTCATAAACATACTTGATGAGAAAATATATCAGATTTATTTGAAAGAGTAAAAAAATTTTTAGATGAAGAAGTTTATAATTCTGAATGAAAGAATTTTTTAATTGTTACTCACGATAATATTATAAAAGCTTTTGTGTGAGTTCTTAATTGAATTACAAAAGAAGTTATTTCTTTAAAAATAGGAAATTGTTCTATAGTTGAATATAACATTTTTGAAAATAAAGTAGAATGTGTAAATTTTAATTTAAATTATTATCTAAATTAATTTATTTTATGGATGATATTAATACTTTAAATACTGAGTTAAAAAGTAAATTTAATACTATAAATGATTATAAATTATTAAAAATAATTAGATGATATGAAAATACTATATATTGTTTATTAAAATGAGATAGAATTTTTTATCTAAAAGAAATTTTAAATCCAAATTGCTTTGCTAGAGAAACTTATGTATTATCAAACTTAAATGAATGAGATTATTTAATACCTAAAATTGAGGAGTTTTTAACTTCTAAACAAGCAAATATTATTACAGAAGTAAGATGAAATGTTTTAGAAATTATAACTACTAAAGATGCTCAAAAATTATGAATTAGTTTAAAAAGCTTACATACAGAATGCTGAAAATTTAAAAATTTTCCAAATTTTCAAGATAATAATTTTTTGGTATTGTATCAGTTATTTAAAAATAATATTTTACACGAAATAAATTCAAGAAAATTTTTCAATGATGAACAAATTTCAATTTTATTAAAAGCTTTAAAAATATTAGAAAAATTTATTGTTAATTATTACGATTCTTTGGATAAAATAGTTATACATTGAGATCTTAATAGTTGAAATATATTATTTTCAGATGAGATTTGATTTATTGATTTTGAAAAATCAAGATTTTGACATATATTAGAAGATTTAGTTAGACTAAACTCAAGAATATTTAAAAATAATCCAATTTTATTAGATTCTTTTTTTCAATGATATTGAATTTATAAGGATGAAAAAAATGATTTAATCAATTTAATGAATTATTTTGAATTATTTAATGGAATAGGTGATATTTCATATTTTTTATACAAATGACATGACAATTGATACTGTTTTCATATAAATGCATTTCAAAGAATAAATAAAATTTTACAAACTCAAAAACTATAATTATGATAAGTATTTTAAATATAATAATATTGATTTTATCTATAAATATTTTATGGGTATTTTATAAAATTATAAGAATATATTTTTCTATATGATATAATAAGAAAAATTTAAAAAATAAAATAAAAAACAAATATATATTTTTGGTTCCTTGATATAAAGAGCAATCTATTGTTAATGAAACTTTAAATTATTATAAAACTATTTTAGATTTATCCGATAATATTGAATTAATTTTTATTACTTCAATGAATGAGAATAAAATATGAAATATAACAACTAGAGAAAAAATAGAGGTATTTTTAGAAAAAAATGAAAAATTATCTAAGAAAATTTCTATATTTGAAAATAATAATCCTAAAAATGAAAATAAAGCTAAAAAAATAAATTATGCACTTTCTTTATTAAGGAATAAGTATGATTTATCAGAATACATTATTGGAATTTTTGATTTTGATGCAAGATTTTCAATAGAGTGATTTCAATATTTAGATAATATTTCTAATGAAAAATATGTTTTATTTCAATTTGTTCCGTTACCAAATATTAATTTTTGAAATTTAGTATCATATATAGGAAATATTTATCATCTTAAAAGAGTTTTTTCTTATGAATTATATAATGTTTATTTAGAATATTGTATGTGAGCATCTATGTTTCTAAAATGAGAATATCTTAAATATAATGATATTACTGAACCAATTGATGATATAAGTTTATGATATAAACTTATAATTCAAGGTTATAAAAAAATAACATTACCATATTTTACACATGTTTCTATTCCTAATAATACAAAAGACATATTTAATCAAATGTTACCAGTTTATTATTGAATTTTTTCATATTTTAAATTATTAAAATCATTAAAAATTAGTAAAATAAAGTATTATATAATATGATTTTTATTGTATTTAAGAATATTATCAGAATATGTAATTATTATATTTTTTCTATATCTTTTATTTTTTGAAATTAATATTTTTTTACCATTTTTATTTTTTTACATTTTAGAAGGAATTATTTATATTTATTTCTATAATAAAGTGTGAAATACAAAAATAAATTTATTATCAATATTTTTCTATATTTTTTGAATATTTTTAAGAATTAGTTTATTTATTTACTTTATATTAAATTTAATATTTAAATTTAAAGTTTTACATAATATAAAAACAACAAGATAAATGAAGAATATTTTAACAATAATACCATTAGCATGAAGACCTACAAATTTAATTCATGCATCATATAATAATCTTCCCGATTGAATGATTCCTATAAATAGTAAACCTGTAAT
>CAYUQQ010000070.1:5010-5363 GCA_964446905.1 uncultured Candidatus Peribacteria bacterium | reverse complement strand
ATGACTTTTTTTAATTTTTTTTTGCTTTTTTTAAAAGAAACACATAATATAAATTACATTTTGGGACCCAATTGATTTTGGGGCTTGTACCAATTTGAAGAATTTTTTAAAAAGTCAATTTTAATTGTCTTTTATCTTTAAATTGGGAATACCAATTTATTTTTTTAATTTTAAATTTTATGAAAAAAAGAAGTAAAAAATATACTCAAGCCATTACTCTTATTGATAAAAATAAATTATATAGTATAAATGAAGCTGTAGATCTTTTGGAAAGTACAAATACAGTTAAATTTGATCCTTCTATAGAAATACATTTTAATCTTTGAATAGATCCAAAAGTTAGTGAACAACAA
>CAYUQQ010000070.1:327-4981 GCA_964446905.1 uncultured Candidatus Peribacteria bacterium | reverse complement strand
TCTTTACCACATGGTACTGGTAAGGCTGTAAAAATATGAGCATTTACCGATTCTTGAAATGAAAAAGAACTTAAATCTGCTTGAGCATTTATAGCATGATGAGATGATTTAATTGAAATTGTTTCTTCTTGAAAAATAGATTTTGATGTAGCAATTGCAACTCCATCTATTATGAAAAAAATGTGAAAAGTTGCCAAAGTATTATGACCAAAATGACTTATGCCAAATCCAAAAGCATGAACTGTTTGAGAAGATTTAATTCTTATTATTAAAGAATTATTAGCCTGAAAAATTGAATTTAAAAATGATAAACAAGGATTAATACATTCTATTGTAGGTAAATTATCTTTTTGACAAGATAAAATAAGAGAAAATATAGAATATTTTATTAAAGTAGTAAAAGAAATAAAGCCTTCAGGTATTAAATGAAATTATATTATTTCTTGTTATGTTTGTAGTACAATGTGACCATGAATAAAATTGGATATTTAATATATATTATTACATAGACAGTATATTAAGTCATATAATTCAAATTTAAAATTTTTTCATAATTTCTTAAGATTTAAATTTATTTTTAACATAATAATATGAATCCAAATATTATTATTTATACTACACCAGATTGTGGTTATTGTTATACAATAAAAGATTATTTATATCAAAAAGGATTGCAATTTAAAGAAATAAATATTTATGAAGATGATAAATTTATAGAAGAAATGGAAAAAATTTCTAATCAAAAAAATGTACCAGTTACAGTTATTAATGATACAGTTATAGTTTGATGGGATAAAAATAAAATTAATAAAGCTATTCTATGAGAGATTTAATAATTATTTGAGGATCTGCAGCTTGATGTTGTGCTGGTATTTATGCGGCTAGAAAAAAAATAGATACATTATTAATTGCAAAAGATTTTACTTGACAAATAGGGAAGTCTATAAAAGTAGATAATTATCCATGATTACCAGATATTTCATGATTAGATCTTATTAAAAAATTCAAAGAACATTTATTAAAATACAATTTAGAAATAAAATCTTTTGAAGAAGTTTTAAGTATCAATAAAATTACAGGATGATTTGAGGTTATTACAGATGAAAATAAATATAAAAGCAAAGTTATCATTATTGCTTCTTGATGAATTAACAAAAAATTAAATATTAAAAATGAAGATAAATTTATAGGCAAAGGAATTTCTTATTGTGTAACTTGCGATGCAAATTCTTTTGAATGAAAGACAGTAGCAATAATTTGAGCTGGTAATTCCTGATTACAAGCCGCAATAGAATTAACTCATTTTGCAAAAAAAGTTTATGTTTTAGAATGTTTATCATTTTGTAATGCAGATAAAATTTTAGTTGAAGAAGTTAATAAAAATTTAAAAATTAAACTTATATTTTGAATTAATATTAAATCTTTTGAGGGTGATAAATTTTTGAGTAAAATAATTTTTAAAGATAAAAAACTAGATAAAACACAAGAATTGTTAATTGATTGATGTTTTATAGAGGCTTGATATATTCCAAATACAAAATTTTGTTCTAAATTAATAAAATTAAATAAATTTAATGAAATAATTGTAAATCCAAGCACTATGATGACTAGTTGTAAATGAATTTTTGCTTGTTGAGATGTTATTAATTTTAAAGATAAACAAATTATATTAGCAGCATGACAATGAGCGTTAGCAAGTTTATCTGTTTTTAAATATTTAAATAAAATTAAGTAATTTTTATAAATTTTATATTTATGAAGATAATATTTTATACCAAAATAAAATTGATCGATGGTTTTGCAGTAGCGAAACCTAGTCTAATTTAAAGAGTTTTTTGATTACAAAAAGCAGAAATTAAATTTTATTGGGTATAATAAAATAATTTATATTTTTTATTTTTAAAATATGCAAAAATTTATTAATATATTTATTATTTTTTTTATAAGTTTTTTTATTTGATTTTGATTTATCAATGCCTTTGAAGCAGTAAATAATAAAGTAAATAATAAAACTGTAAATCTATATTTTTTTTGGTGAAAATGATGTCCTCATTGTGAAAAAGAAAAGATTTTTTTAGAAAAAATCAAACAAAAATATCCATGACTTCAAATAAATGATTTTGAAGTTTGGTGAAGTAAAGAAAATAGGGATTTAATGATAAATTTTTGAACGAAATTAAATGCAAATATTAGTTGAGTACCATTTACTGTAGTCGATGAAAAATATGTAATTTGATGGATGGATGAAAAAAATACAGGAGCAAAAATCGAAGAAATTATCTCTTGTGCTCTTAATGAATTATGTAGAGATATATGAGTAGAATTAAATTTAAATAATAATAATATAATTGATAATAATTTAAATAAAAAAAATACTTATTTAGAAACTATTACTCTTCCTTTTATTTGAGAAATTAATATTAAAAATTTATCTCTTCCAATTTTAACTATAATTATTTGATGAATTGATTGATTTAATCCTTGTGCTATGTGGGCATTAATTTTTTTAATTAGTTTACTTTTGTGAATGAATAATAGTAAAAAAATGTGGATATTTTGAATTACATTTATTATTACCTCAGCTTTTGTTTATTTTATGTTTCTTGCAGCTTGGTTAAATTTGCTTTTATTTATTGGTTTCATTTTTTGGGTTCGTATTGCTATTGCTTTTATATCAATATGAGGGTGAGGATATTATCTTAAAGAATATTTTTTAAATCCTTATTGAGTTTGCAAAACAGAAGAATCTAATAAACGTAAAAAAATATTTGAAAAATTAAAAACAATTATACATGAAAAACATTTTTTGATTGCACTTTTTTGAATTATATTATTAGCTTGAGCAGTTAATTTAATAGAATTAATTTGTTCTGCTTGATTACCTGTAGTTTATACACAAATTTTAGCATCAAATCATTTATCAACATTACAATATTACTTATATTTAATATTATATATTATTGTTTTTATGTTAGATGATATTTTGGTTTTTGTAATAGCAATGATAACATTAAGAATGACTTGAATTTCAAATAAATATAGTCATTTTTCTCATTTATTATGAGGCATAATAATGATTATTGTTTGAATTTTGCTTATTTTTAAACCTGAATGGTTAATGTTTGGTTAATTTATATCAAATTAATTAATGTTTACTAAGGCGTATTTGTAATATTATCATTTTTAATTTCACAGCTTTTATTTGCATAAAAATATCAAATAAAAAAAGCACTTATTATTAATAATATAGATATTAGCAATGATATAATTTTTTCTTTCATAAAATAAATTAGATTTTAGTTAAAATTTCACATCCATTTTTTGTAACAAGTAGAGTGTCTTCATATTGCGCAGATAAACTTCAGTCAAATGTCTTTACTGTCCATTTATCATTAAGTATTTTGGTTTTATAATTTCAAATATTTATCATTGGTTCTATAGTAAAAATCATTCAAGGTTTTATAATTATACCACTATTTTTTGGTGCTTTATGATAAATTACTGGATCTTCGTGAAATTTTACTCATACACCATGTCATACATATTCTCTTACTACGGAAAATCATTTTGATTCTACAAATTGTGCTAATTCATATCATATATTACCAGTATAATTTCATGGAATTACTTGTTTAATTCAAATTTCTAGAGCTTTTTTTGTTACTTCTATCAACATAGATGCTTGTTGAGATATTTCTCAAACTTTAAACATTTTACCAGTATCTCAAAAATATCAATCTTTTATTACTGTAACATCAATATTTAAAATATCTCAATTTTTTAAAATTTCGTTTTTTGAAGGAATTCAATGACATATAGTATCATTAAGAGAAATACATGTATATTTTGGATATCAATTATAACCTATACAAGCTGACTTTCATCATGATTTAATAATAAAAGCATTACAAATATGATCTAATTCTTCTGTAGAAATTCAAGGTTTAATATATGTTCAAATCATAGATAAAGTTTGTGCTGCTATTTTACAGGCTTTTCTAATTCATTCAATCTGAGAGTCATTTTTTATAATTATATTTTTCATAATTTCTTAAATTAAAAATATTTTTTCTTATAATACAAAATTTTTCAATAATGGCATTATTTTTTATTGTGAATTTTTTCAAATATTTAAAAGAGATAAAAAAAGCTAGTATTTTTTACTTCAAAAAAACTTCATAAATAAAAAATAATTAGCTAATATAAGATGATTCTTTGCCTCAATTTTACTTCAAAATTTAAAAATGGTAAGGGAGACAAAATTGTAAGTATTCACAAGATTATTAAGAATATTTACAGATTCTTCCTTTTTAAGTTTGAAAGCATTTTTTAGATTTTCAAGACTTATTTGTAATATATTGGTATTTTTAATATTATCAAGTTTTTTAGCTTTTTTGTCCGAAGTATTAGCTATATGTCAGCCACTTCATCATCATTTTTTATCATTATCATCATCTTTATTTTTTCCTTTCTTATCTTTAGATTTTTTTAAATCTTTTTCAGATAAAGAAATTTGTTTATGCATCTCATCAAAAAACTCTTGTGGAAGTTTAAATTTTATCTCAATATTATAAGGAATATATTGATTTTCTTTTTTCTTTCCTGGTATATTGTCCGTTGGTAGTTTAGGTCTTGAAAATATAACTATTTCATC
>CAYUQQ010000070.1:0-308 GCA_964446905.1 uncultured Candidatus Peribacteria bacterium | reverse complement strand
GTAAACCCTTTTATATATTTACTTACATCAACTTGTTTTTTAAATTCTTTTTTTAATTTTAACAATTTTTCATTTTCTGTTTTTAGTAAATCTTCTATATTATTGATTTTTGAATTATATTCTTGAGATGATATTTTATTAAAAGCAAACATATCATTAACATTTTTAATTGATTGCTTTAAATTACTAATTTGTTCAATTGTATCTCAAATTTGTTTTTCAAGTCTTTGTTTTAATGATTTACTATAATCATTATTTTCAAGTAATTTAATAATTGCTTCTGGATTATTTATAAGCTCCTTAATTCT
>CAYUQQ010000069.1:0-5374 GCA_964446905.1 uncultured Candidatus Peribacteria bacterium | reverse complement strand
AGCAGTAACTGGGGTAACTTTTGCTCAGAGTATTTTCATACGGTTTACATTTGGTGCCTCTTTTATGATATCCACTTCTCCCATAAAAATTTCGCAATCTATTCAGACTAATGCTGCAGCTGCTGCCAAAGCAACTCAATGTTGTCAGGCTCATGTCTCTGCTATTACTTTCTTTTTTCACATTCTTTTAGCAAGTAAACATTCTCATAATGTATGATTTATTTTATGAGCTCAAGTATGATTTAGATCTTCTCTTTTTAGATAAATTTGGGCTCAATTATATTTATCACTCAATTTTTTTGCTAGATAAAGAGGACTAGGTCTGCCAACATAATGTTTTAATAAATAATTTAATTCGTTTTTAAAATCATCTTGAAGCTTTAATTTATCATAAAAAACAGCAATTTCATTAAAAATTTCTTGTAATTCTAAAGGTAAAATTTGTCATCCATAAGATCAAAAGTAACCTTTTGAATCTGGATTTATATCATATTTTTTCATAATATTTATAGTTTAAAAAAATAAAAAAATCGTCATATTAGTTGACGATTTATAGTAAAATAAAAAAAGAATCTACAAAATTCGCCAACCAAAAAAAATAAACCACCAAATAAAATTTATTTGAGTTTTAATTACGAATTTATTTTTATAAATCGTCATAATAAAATAATATTAATTTTGAATTTTTTTAAATTTCCCATTACTTAATTCTTTACTTCACCTCGTGACAGTAGCAATGCCAACTTTTAATTTTGTTGAAATATTTTTTTGAGAAATTCATTTTTTTAAAAGTTTTATTATTTCAAGACGTTTTGAGATCTGATCAAGTTCTTTTGGCGTAAGGATTGCTATAAAAAAATCTTTTAATTCGTTCTCAGATTTAAAAGCTAACAATTGTTTTATAAAAAAATCAAGATATTTTTTATTCATATTAAATAATATATCATACTAGTGTACTAGTATGATATAAAAAAAATAAATTAAGTCAAGAAAAAATTATTTAATTTTTAAACCTAAAAATAATTAAGAAAAAATAATTTAAAAAAGATTAATAAAGAAACACAAAGAAACACAAAAGATAATTGTATTTTATAAATTTTAGATAAATATTCATCTTCTTGTTCTAAAAAAAATTTAAATATAGTTCAAAATAAAGCTGCATAAAATGGTAAAAACGCATTATCAATTAAAATTTTTAAAAAAGATTCATCATAAATATTTCATTTAGAATAAGAAAAAAATCAAACTATTATTATAATAATAATTGGTATTATAATAAAATATAAAATAATATTTTTATGCTTTTTTTTATTTTTTATCATAAATATTAATTAATATTAAAATTATTAATTATTTCCTCTGACCATTTTTTTGCTTCTATTTCATTTTGACTTATATTTCTTTTTAATGGCTCAATAAAACTTTTTTCTGATATAATTTCATTTTGATTTAATTGATTTTTCATTAATTTAAAAGTTTGTCATATTAATCATCAAGAACAAGAAAATAATGCAATTTTTTTATTTATTATTTTTATTTTATCAAAAAAAGAATTAAAGGCAGGAGCATAACTAAATGCCCAAACTGGAGTACCAATAAAAATTAAATCATAATCATTAGGATTTTTATCAAATGAATATAAGATAGGCTTTTCTTTCATAAAGACTTGTCTTCATCACCAAATATATTTCATAAATCATTTATTTTGGATATCTTTTATTGGTTTAATTTCCATTAAATCAGCATCAATATTTTTTGCTATAGTTTCAGCAATAAATTTTGTATTTTGAGTAAAAGAATAAAAAATTACAAGAGATTTCATAATAAAAATAAAAATTAAATAATAAAAATTGATTAAAAACATGAATTGTATATATTGTATATTATATATTATATTTTTTTAATAAAAATAAAATAAAATAAATGAAAAAAGATATACAATTTAATAAAAAAGAAATAATTTATTCTGCTATTGTAGAAAAAGAACTTCTACATAACTGAATGGTACAAAAAGAACTTTTAAAAAATACAAAGGCATTATATTCTATTCTAGAAGAATTAACAACTGTTTTAAAATGATTAGAATCTAATGAATATTTTAAAATCCATAAAAGCAAATGGAAAATCATGTTATATAATTTAGGTTTATGAGTATTATTTGCTATTTGAACAGTTATGTGATTATTATTTTTATCTTGGTCTACTTATCATTTTTTTAAAGATTCAGAAGTACTAAAAAATATTATTGAAAGTCAATTAAAAATTAGACAATTTGATATAAAAGAAATTAAAAATTATAATATTAAATAATTCTTTTAGAAATATATCATACTCAAGTAAAATTATTTTAAGATTAATCTAGTCTAATTAAAAAAAAAAAAAACGAAAACTAATTTTGATTAGACATAAATTTATTTGATTTTTGTAAAAATTTTACAAATTTTATAAAAAAAATTGAATTAAAAAAATATTAAATATAATACTTTTGCTTCTAAGCCTTATTTAATTAAATTTATACTTATTTTTTTAATTTTTTATTATGGCTCCAAAAAAGAAACCTACTAAAATTATTAAATTACAACTTACAGCTGGTCAAGCAACTCCTGCTCCTCCAGTTGGTACTGCTTTATGACCTACAGGTATTCAAATTGCAGAATTTTGTAAGCAATTTAACGATAAAACCAAAGATAAAATTGGTACTGTATTACCAACTATTATAAATATATACGCTGACAGAAGTTTTGATTTTTATACAAAACAACCTCCAATGACATATTTGATAAAAAAAGAATTATGAATAGAACATTGATCAAAATTACCACATAAAGAAAAAGTTTGACATTTAACTATAGATCAACTTAAAAAGATTGCTGAAGCAAAAATGGTTGATTTAAATGCAAATGATATTAATGCTGCAATGAATATTGTTGCTGGTTCTGCTCGTGCAATGGGCATTACTACAGATTTAAAAAAATAATTATTATTACATAATTTTATAAACCAGAAGCAAAAAATGCTTCTGGTTTATTTATTATAAATAGCTACTACAAACTATTTCATACTTGAAATAAAAAATCCTTTGTATTTTTAAGTTTTTTCTATAAAATCTCTCTAATTTATAAAAATAATTTTTGTATTTTATTAAACAATATAATTTAATTTTGTTTTTTAATAATAAAAATTTTTTATTTGTATAAAAAATAAGAATTCTTAAATTTAAAAATATTTTATAAATTCTACTATTTTGCTCCCATCGTCTAGCCTGGTCTAGGACATTACCCTCTCACGGTAGTAACACCGGTTCAAATCCGGTTGGGAGTACCAAAAATTTTACATTATTGATTTTAATAATATACAAATCAAAAATTTCAATTTATGCATCAAATTAATTAAAAAATCTAAATTCTTATTTTTTTATCTTAAAAAATAACTATTTTTCAATAATATCAGTATCAATATTTTTGAAATAAATGAAAACAAAAACTATAAAAACACTTTTACTCAACAATACTAAATAATTAAAATAATTTATTTTAAAAAACCATAATCTAATATCTAGCCGGGGTGGTGGAATTGGTAGACACGCAGCCTTGAGGAGGCTGTGTCCATTTTGGATGTGTGAGTTCGAGTCTCATTCTCGGCACCAATTAAATATATAATTAAAATAAAAAAATGAAAATTATTTTACTTGATAATATAAGATCTTTATTAAATGTTTGAGCAATTTTTAGAAGTTGTGATTGAGCCTGATTTGATAAAATAATATTAACTTGATTTACTCCATTTCCTCCAAATAAAGATATTTCCAAAACTGCAATTTGAGCAGAAAATAATGTTAATTGGGAATATTATGAAAATCCTATGGAAATAATTAATAAACTTAAAAAAGATTCTTTTAAAATAATTATTTTGGAACAAACAAAAAATAGTATTGATATAAGAAATTTTGAATTAAAAAAAAACAATAATATTTGTCTTGTAGTTTGAAATGAAATTAATTGAGTAAAAAAAGAAATTATTAATAAAGCTGATTATGTTATAGAAATTCCTATGTTTGGCAAAAAACAATCTTTAAATGTCGCAACTGCTGCATGAATATTGATGTATAAATTTATATAAATCATTTATAAAATTTTTCTTATTTTTTTCAGTTTTTTTCTTTAACAAAATTATTATCATCTAAATGATTTTTTTTAAAATCAAAAAAGGAGGTGATAATAATGAGTTGGTCTAAACCAGAAAAAACGTCTTGGGGTGGTTTTAAATCAGTAAAAGATGAAGATGAATTGTTTTCTAAAAATTTAACAAAAGGAAGTATAGATAGAACTAATCATGTTCATTTTCATAAAGATGGTATTACCATAACAAAAAACGGAGAAAAAACTACTATATACAAAGCTAACTCATAAAATTTAAAAAGTCCAGTTTTAAAAAACTGGACTTTTATATATTATAATAAATTTGAATATATTATTTAAAAATATTTATTTATAAAATTATATCTAGAATGTTTTTTGGTAAGGTTTATAATTTCCAAAGGAACATTATTTTCTTCCATAAAAGTAACCATATTTTTAAATATATTTCATTTTGGTAATTTAAATAAACATAAATCTGGATTTTGTAAAATTTTTTTTGCTACTGAATATTTTTTAAATTTAATTGCTAAATTTAATGGAGTTACATCATTTTTTCAAACTTGATTAATATTTATTTTATCTTGTTCTAAAATTTTAAAAATAAATATTTCATTTCATATAATCCTATTTTCTTCTTCTATAAGTAACATAAGTAAATTATAATTTTTTTCATTTGTAGAATTTAAATCTTTTGTATAAAGTATTCTTTCTAATAAAACCTTTATTTTATCTGTTCAATTTATATATAAATAATTTAATATTGTTTTTAAATCAGAACCTATTATATCATTTAAAATTTTAAAATTATTATTTATAATAATACTTTGTGGAGAAATAGAAATAATTTTTTCCATAAATTGAGGATTGTTTTTTGTTTCCAAGGGTAAATAATCCAAAACTCTATTGTCTAACAAAACTAAATCTTTTAAATATGAAATATTGTTTTTTATTCATGTAAGATTTAAAATATTTCATTTTGTAACATGTATCCAATGTATAGCAACTTCTTTATATTTATTAAAAATAATATATTTTATATTATCACATAAAGACATGATTTCTCATTTTTCCATATTAATAACTTGATTTAAAATTTCTCTTTCTTTTAATTTTAATAATTCTTCTATAAATCTATTTTCGGAAAATATGTAATTAATAATAGATTGTGATTGTGCATATAGTATATTTTTTGTAGCTAAAATTATATTTATATTTAAATCTTTTTTAATATTATC
>CAYUQQ010000068.1:948-5440 GCA_964446905.1 uncultured Candidatus Peribacteria bacterium | reverse complement strand
ATATGGTAGAAAAGAAGAAATAGAAACAATGAAAATTAATTTATGAATTAGTATTTCTATTGATGTAAGCTGATCAATGACTAATAATAATAAAATGCAAGAATCACTTAAGCTCATGATATTTTTATGAATTTTTTGTGAAAAATTAAAAATTCCTTTTTATATAAATACAATTTGAAACTCACCAAAAGAAATAAAATTAGTCCAAGATGAATATTATAAATCAAAAGGAAAGATTATGGAAATTACAAAAAATCCAAATGAGAGTACTTATATGCAAGAAACTTTTAAACAAGTCCAAGAGGTCATGATTGATCAAAAATTTAAAAATCCGGAGCTTGAATTTATTCCTATAATTATCACGGACTGAGATCCTTCAGATTGATCTAGTGAGCTTAAAAAAATAATAGATAAATTTGATTGACTTGATGTCATTATGGGGCTTTGCTTAAGTCAACAAGAAAAAATTACATTAAGTTCATATTTTAAAAAATGAAAAAAAATATTTTTAGATAATTCTGCTGAAATTCTTGATAAATGAAAAACCCAGCTTATAGATTATTTAGTAGATAATAAAGATAGGATTTTTAAAATAGAAACAATGTAATATACTCAAATCAAATTTAGTTTAGTTAATTGACTAAATTTAAGTTGCTTTTTGTAAAAAATTTATAAACTGAATTTATACTCTAACAGAAATATTGTTTTAACTTTAATTATAAGATAAGTCAATAAAAACAAAGGATTTTTATGATTTCAAAAATCTAAAATAGATTTGTGTTGAGTATAATAATTAATTATTACCTATATTTTAATATGAATAAATTTAAAAAATTAAATATTAAAACAATTAAAAATGATAATAAGAAAAAATTTATATTTTTATATGCTAGTTGGTTAATTCTTTGATTATTTTGATTTTTTTTAATTATTGTTTATTTTACTTATATATATGATTTACCTTCTATTAATAAAATATCAGAAGGTAGTCTTCCAGAAAGTGTAATTATATATGATAGGAATTGAAATGAAATTTATAATATATATACAAAAGAAAAAAGGACTTATGTAAAGATGAATGAAATTTCAAAAAATATGCAAAATGCAATTGTAAGTATTGAAGATAAAACTTTTTTTGAAAATAGTTGATTTGATTTTAAATGACTTATAAGAGCTTGATTTAATTATATAGTTTGAAAAACTGAAAAGGTACAATGAACATCTACAATTAGTCAACAATTGATTAGAAATATGTTTTTAACAAACGAAAGAAGTATTAAAAGAAAAATACAAGAATTATATTTATCTTATCAATTAAACGTTAATTTTACAAAAGAAAAAATCTTGGAACTTTATTTAAATAAAATTTCTTTTTGATCTAATGCATATTGAATAGAAGAAGCTTCTAAAACTTTCTTTTGAAAAGAAGCAAAGAATTTATGAATTTTGGAAAGTTCAATTTTGGCATCTTTACCTAAATGACCAACTTTTTATTCACCATATAATCATAAAGATCGTTTAATGTGATACATGTATGTTTATAATGTAGATGATAATAAAAATAAAATTATTATTAGTACAAAAGAGGATTATGTTAAATATAAAGCATTAATTGATAAGTTTAAATCAATAATTACAGATGTAGATATTAATAAATTATGAGATGATAAAATAAATATTTGTAAATTAGAAAAAGAGTTTTTTAAAGATTCTTTAGGTGTAAATTCAAAATGATGTATTACTATTAATTCAAATAATATCCCTGATTTTTTAAATAGTATTAAAATAAATTATTCTTGATTAGTTTTAAGTATTAATCCCAATAAAGATGTTATAACATCTACTTGAGTTTTAGATGAAATGCAAGATTTGGTTTTTGAATATAATACATGAAGAAAAGATTTTGTTTTAACTAGAATGTTTGAAGATAATAAAATAAAAATAGAAGATCTTAAAAAAAGTATAATAGATTGAGTTGATTTTCAATTTAAAAAATATATAGAACAAATAAAATATCCACATTTTGTTTTTTATGTTAAAGAATATCTTGAAAATAAATACGGAAAAGATTTTCAATCTCAGTGATGACTAAAAATTTATACTACTATTGATCCTGTGCTTCAAGACAAGGCTGAAGAGTTAATTAAAAAACAAGTTGATATAAATAAAAAAAATTATTGAGCATCAAATGCAGCTTTAATTAGTATTGATAATAGGACGGGGCAAATATTATCAATGATAGGATGAGTAAATTATTTTAATAATGATCAAAAATGATCAAATGTTAATATTATTACATCAGAAAGACAACCATGATCTAGTTTTAAACCAATTGAATATGCTTATGCTATATCAAAATTTCCTATTTCTCCAGATACTCCAATTTATGATGTAAATACAAAATTTTCTAAATGGGACCCAAAAAATTATGATGGCAAATTTTTATGAAGAATGACTTTAAGAAGAGCTCTTAATTATTCTAGGAATATACCTGCAATTAAAATTTTTATTTATGCATGATGAGAAGATACAATTGTTAAATTTGCAAATGAATTAGGTATTAATTCTTTAAAATTGTGATATTGATACTGAGCTCCATTATGAATTGGTACTTGAGAATTAAAGCCACTAGAATTAGCACAAGCTTATATGGTTTTTGCTAATATGTGAATAAAAAGGGAAGTGACTCCAATTTTAAAAATTGAAGATTCAAAATGAAATATTATTGAAGAATATAAAAAAACTGAATGAAAAAAAATATTTTCTGAAGTAGCATCGTACATTATTAGTTATATTTTATCAGATAAAGCTAGTAGACCATGAGATTTTTGGAATAATGCATTAACTTTAAAAGATAGAAAAGTAGCAGCAAAAACATGAACATCAAATAAGGAAATAAAAGATTCTAAATGAAAGAAAATTTTACCTATGGATTTATGGACAGTATGATATACTCCTCAAATTACTACTGTTGTTTGGGCATGAAATACAGATTGATCTGCTACTAAATGAAATTGAGATTGATTAAATTGTGCAGCTCCTATTTGGCGTGATTTTATGGCATTTGCGCATAAAAATTTAGAAAAATTGGATTTTAAAGAACCAGAATGAGTTATTAGAGCCACCATATCAAAATCTACATGAAAATTAGCAACAAGTAAATTACCAGATACTTTAAAAATTAATTCTATATTTGCAGTAAAGCCATATGAATATGATGCTTGATGAGAAGAAATTGAAATAGATAGTTTATGTAATGGTAAAGTTACAGAAAATACTCCAATTTCTGCAATTAAAAAAGTACATGTTTCAAATTCATTTCCAATCATTGATTCTTATAGTAAAGAATGGCTTAATTCTGTACAAACATGGACAAATTTTCAAACTTGAGCTTTAGATAATATTATAACATCTTATGATGAAAATAAAATTTGCGAAAGACCATTATTAAATACAGAATGAATTAGTGTTTGATCAAATTTAATTAATTGAAGCATTCTTGAAAATACAAAACATAAATTAGAAATTCGTTTTGATTCTAATAATCCTATTATTGAAGTACAAATTTTAAAAAATGGAACTCTTGTAAAAAAAATTCCTATAGAATCAAAAATTTCTTGAAATATTGATCAAGAAATTGATTTTTGAGAAAATACAAAATGAATTAATACTATTAGTATTAAAGTTATAGATATTTTTTATTTTGATAAAACAATTTCTTATGAAATTGATTTTTGATCTTATTGGTTAAATGTTTGAGATTCTGTCATAGATAATTCATCTTGAAGCAATGTTAATAACAGTGAATTATTATGAAAACCAGAAATTATTATAACTAATCCTAAAAATTTAGAAATAAATATTTATAAAGATCAATATTTTAATCTTAGATGAAACATAAAAAGTGAATCAACAATAAATGTTATTAATTTATATTTAAATGATCAATTATTTAAAATTTTAGATTGAAGTAATGATTTTGTTGCACCTATTAATGATAAATGAGATTTTCAAGTTGGTACATTTACACTTACAATAGAAGTTATAAATGATAAATGAAAAAAAGATACTAAAAATATTAAAGTAAATATATTGGATAGATAATTATTTTATTTGAAAAATTTCTCATTTAGAATAAATAATATCTTTATTTGGATTTGTAATAGCAGGGAAAATAATATCACAACTTTTTAAAATTGATAAAAAATTAAAATTATAATTGCAAGGACAAGAATTACAACTATTATTTCATTTAATAAAACCATTATTTTTTGCATTTTCTTTTAAACATTTGTTTAATGTGTCTATTTTGTTATTTTCATCATAAGAAGTTTTTAAACACATTCAAACATTAGTACAAGAATTTGTATCATTACTAGAACAAATACTTCATTTAGGACAACTACAATTAACTCAACATTTTTCTATATCAGTTGGAGTTTTTAAACACATTCAAACATTAGTACAAGAATTTGTATCATTACTAGAACAA
>CAYUQQ010000068.1:0-848 GCA_964446905.1 uncultured Candidatus Peribacteria bacterium | reverse complement strand
ATACTTCATTTAGGACAACTACAATTAACTCAACATTTTTCTATATTATAAGAAGTTTTAAATTCATTTATCATAGGACATCATTTGTATGGTTTTAATCAAAACACATAAGGACAATTATCGTCTTCATTTAATAATCAATCTAAGTCGTAATCTTTATTTTCATTAACCTGAATTGATATTTGAGATATTCAAATTTTATTATTACTATCAGTTACTTTTAAATATACAGCATATATTCATTTTTGATAATATGTATTAGTTGGATTTTTTAAATTTGAAATATTTCAGTCTCAAAAAACCCATTCATATTTATAATTACCATTTCCTCATTTTATTAAAGTATTAAAATTGATTTTTAAAGGAGCATTTCAATAAATAGGATTTGCTTTAATGTTTAAAGAAATATTATTATTTTTTCAATTTAAATTAATATCTTTATCTAATAATACATTAATTTGTGAATAAGAATAAGATTTTGCTTTTGTATTTTTATCTGTTAATGTTAGTTTAATAATCCATATTCATTTTGTCTTTAAATCAAAATCATCAATAAATTTTCAATTTGCTTTTAATTTTTCTTTTGTATCAATATTTGTAAACTCCCATTCATAAGTAAAGTCTCATTTATTTGCAGTGTATCAATAAAAATCAAAAACTGATCAATAATAATTCAAAAAACTAGAATCATCTCATTCTCAAGTAGATGAATTTTTATCTGCACCATTGTATATTTTAATTAAAGAAGGGAAAGAATTTTCTTTATCTTTATCGTTAATCATTGAATTATAAGTATCTTTATCTAATAATACATTAATTTGTGAATAAGAATAAGATTTTGCTTTTGT
>CAYUQQ010000067.1:0-5535 GCA_964446905.1 uncultured Candidatus Peribacteria bacterium | reverse complement strand
TGGAGGTCATTGGTTCAATTCCAATCTCCGCAACCAAAAAGTAAAAAATAAAAAAATTTGATTAAAGTAAATCAAATTTTTTTATTTTTTCAATTTAAAAATCATTATTAAACAATTTAAAAAATTAATATAAATATTTAAAAGATTTTGTTTTAAAATTTATAATAAAAAACAAAAATAGGTATTTCAATTTTACTACTAACCATTAAGATTTTAATTTCAAAATTTTAAAATATGTTTTTTAATTTTCGTAATATTCTTCATCAAAAATATCATAATCTCAATCATTTTGTCTATTTTCATCATTAGATGTTTGTACTTTATTTCATAAATTTGCTTTTTCTTCTGCTTTTTCTATTTCTTCAAATTCCAAAATTTCATCATATGTATCATTTTCTAAATCTTCTAAATTTTCATCATCTTTTATTGGATCTTGTAGGACCATAATAAAAAAATTAAAAAATAATCTCATATAAAATTATATGAGATTATTTAAAATTACAAATTTATTTTTTAAATATATTTTTTCTTAATTAAGAAGCTGTTGGAGCCTCTCAGCCACCAAGCAATGAAGATGTTACAAATAATACTACAGAATATGCTAAAAATATTACTACAAGTCATAATCAAGCAAGAAATAAAATCTTTTTTCATTTTTTTGCTTTTTCTTCTTGATCTCAAGCTGTTAAAATAAGAAAGCCTCAATACATAGCATATAAAACTGCTAATAATCATAAAAATCAAAGAGCTCTATTTATAATAGTTTGACCTGCTTGGTCTACACTTGTGTTATCTCATATAAGACCTTCTTTAACAACTTCT
The DNA here is from genome assembly GCA_964446905.1 of uncultured Candidatus Peribacteria bacterium. Taxonomy (GTDB): domain Bacteria; phylum Patescibacteriota; class Gracilibacteria; order BD1-5; family UBA2023; genus CAYRGR01. The sequence goes on along the minus strand of CAYUQQ010000067.1, from coordinate 4,713 downwards.
TCATCAGCTCAAAAATTCATAGCAGCATTAACAACTAATGATTTAAAAGTAACAATGAAAGAAAAAATTATAAACATGATTTTTTGTAATTTGCTCATAATAGAAAAATTAATAAATAAAACATGGTTATTATATATAAATTAAATTTAAAAGTCAAAAAAAAATCAAAAAAAATAATCTAATTACTTCTTTGATTAAGTACATATGGTAATAATGCCATAAATCTTGCTCTTTTTATAGCTGTTGCTAGTTTTTTTTGATTTTTAAGAGAAACTCATGAATAATGTCTAGGTACAATTTTATTAAATTTTGTAAGATATTGTTTTAAAAAAGAAACATCTTTATAATCAATGTTTATAATTCCTGCTTCTTTTATTGGACATTTTTTATTACTCATAATAATATAACTAAATTAAAAAATTAAAATTTATTGTCTTCATCTAAATCTATATCTTCATCTATTAAGTCTTCTGAAGGATTGATTGTAGTATCAGTATCTTTTTCTTCAAATTCAGATCTTTTATTTAAAAAAATAAGATTACCTATAACTATTTCTGTTTTAAAAGTTCTAATACCATCTTCTCTATCTGTAGTTTTAGTTTTTAATCTTCATTCTGCATAAACTAATTTTCATTTTTTTAAATGAATTTCGCATCTTTCTGCTAAATTTCACCAAGCAACACAATTTGAAAATTCTGATTCTGATTTTACTTCTCATTTTAGATTTTTAAAAAATCTATTTGTAGCAATAGTAAAAAGAGCAACTTTTTTACCTCATTCTGTAGTTTTAATAAAAGGATCTTTTGTAATATTTCAGATTAATATAACTTTATTAACTGTTCTCATAAAAAAATAAATTAAAAAAATAAAAATTATTCCTCTATTTTTAAAAATAAATGTCTCCAAATATTTTTTTTGATGTTTAATGATTTTATTAAGCCAAAAAAATCATTACTATCAGATTCTAAATTATATATAATATAAAATCATGTTAATGAATTATTTATTTTATAAGCAAGATCTTTAGATCAAACTATATCTTCATTTGTAATTTTTAATTTAAAAGATTCTAGTTCATTCTTAATTTCTTGAATTAAAGACTCTCTTTCTTCATCATTTAATGAAGGATTTATAATAATCATTAATTCATATTTTTTCATATTATCCTTTGGGTTATTATCTTTAAAAAATATTAAAGAAGGATATAAAAATATGCTTTTTTTAAAAAAGCGTACGTTAATTATATTAATTTTTTTTTAAATGCAACAAAAATTTTTATTTTAATAATTAATATGAATTTATACAAAAAATTTCAGTATTAATATTTAAAATTTTTTGTATTTTTTATAAAAAATTTGTTAGTTTGTTGTATATGAATATAATATAAAACAATAAAACAATTAATTTTAATTATGCAAAAAATCATTTTAGAGATCAGTGTAGATAGAAATAATGAAAAATGAGTATTTGTTGCAGAACAAATTTTAAATGTTTTACATGATACATTAGAAGAAACAAAAATTTTATTTTGGACAAAAACAGATAAATCTCCGGAGTTTTCATTTGAAATAGTTAATATTAAATGAATAATCAGATTTTTTTTTATAACTACAGAAGAATATAAAGACTTAATTCAAAATCAAATTTATGCACATTTCCCAAATGTAGAAATTAGAGAAGTTAAAGAATATTTAAATGAAGATTCTAATTTTTTTATATGAAAAGTTTCTTTAATAAAAGAATATTTTTATCCAATTAAAATTTATACAAATTTTAAAGAAAAAACAGAAAAAGAAAATATAGATCCTTTTTCTTCTGTAACAAGTTCTTTAAATAAAATTTGAGATAAAAATATCAAATTTATTCAAATTAATTTTTCTCCAATTTGAGAAACTAAATGGAAAAATAAAAAAATAATAGATATTTTATCATCATCTTATCCAAAATTTATTAAAAATATTCTTATTTCTAAATATAGCTTAATATTAAAAATATTTTTATGGCCATTTTATATAATTTTTAAATGATTATTATTAATTTTTAATCCTACAAAAAATCTTAAAAAATCTGATGATGAAAATATTAAATTAGATCAAAATATATCTAAAAAACTAGAAAGTTTTTGATTTAATATTTCTTTAAATATTTGAGTTGAAAATAATAATGAAGTTATTGCAAAATCATACATAAAAGAAATTTTTTCATCATTAAATATTTTTAATATTGCATGACAAAATTGATTTAAATTAATGTCTATTCAAAAATGAATTTTTAATAAAATTCAAAATAGAATTAATACAAAAGAAATGATTTTAAATAGTGCTGAATTAGCATGATTAATACATCTTCCAACAATTTATGTTCAAACACCTTGAATAAACTGGGTTACTACAAAAACTTTGGAACCACCAAATAATATTCCTATATTAGAAACAAATAATGATATTTCTCCTGTTTGATATAGTAATTTTAGATGAGCAAAAATTAATTTTTGAATTTTACCAAATGATAGAAGAAGGCATGTTTATATTATATGAAAAACATGAATGTGAAAATCTGCACTTCTAGAAAATATGATTTATGAAGATATTTGTAAATGAAAATGATTAGCACTAATTGATCCTCATTGAGATTTGGCTGATAACCTTATTTCAAATATACCAAAAAATAGCACACATGATGTTGTACTATTTGATCCTTCTGATTACAAGCATCCAATTGCTTTTAATATGCTTGAAAATGTATCAAAAGAATTAAGACCCCTTGTTGCTTCTTGATTAATTTGAGTTTTTAAAAGAATTTGGGCAGATAGTTGGTGACCAAGATTAGAGCATATTTTAAGAAATACTGTTTTATCTTTACTTGAAATTCCAGATTCTACTATAATGTCTATTCCTTTAATACTTACAAATAAATCATTTAGACTAAAAATAGTATCAAAATTAAAAGATCCTGTTACTTCCAAATTTTGGTCTCAAGAATTTGATATTATGGACCAAAGACAAATGACAGAAGCAATAAGTCCTATTTTAAATAAAGTGTGACAATTTCTTTCAAATCCATTGTTAAGAAATATTTTATGACAACCAAAAAATCCATTTTCTTTAAGATGGATTATGGATAATTCAAAAATATTAATTATTAATTTATCTAAATGAAAAATTTGAGAAGATTCTATGAGTTTGCTTTGATCTATGATGGTTACAAAATTTCAAATAGATGCTATGAGTAGAGCAGATATAGAAGAAGATAAAAGAAAAGATTTTTATTTATATGTAGAGGAATTTCAAAATTTTGCTACAGATAGTTTTGCTACTATATTATCTGAAGCCCGTAAATATAAACTTAATTTAATTGTTGCAAATCAATATATTGAACAAATGTCAGAAACAATTCGATGAGCTGTATTTGGCAATGTTTGATCTATTATTAGTTTTCAAGTTTGACCGCAAGATGCACAAGTATTAGCAGATGCTATTTGAGATTGAGAAATTATCACACCAAATGATATGATGAATATTAAAAAATATGATATTTATATAAAATTATTAATAGAATGAATGCCATCTCGTACTTTTAGTGCTACAACCTTTCCTCCTATTAAATTTAAAGAAAAGCAAGATGAGCAAAAAAAAGAAATTATTTTAAAAGTAAATAGAGAAAAATATTCTAAAAATGCAGATTTTGTAGAAAACAAAATTATTGAATTTAATAAAAAAATTATAGAAGAAGAAAAAAAATTTAAAGAAGAACAAAGGCTTTATAAAGAAAAAATGAAATCAGAAAAAAAGAATTAAATATAATTTATTTATTAATTATTTTATTTTTTAATTTTTATATTATGAAAAAATATTTATATATATTTTTTATAATTTCTATAGGATTATTTGCAAATGTATCTGCAGATACAGATACTCAATTAATTGATATAGAAAATCAATCCAAATCTTCTCAAGTATTAAATGTGGATTTTAGTTTAAAAAAATTTTCAAGTTGTCAAAATATGCAAAATGTAATTACGGATTATGTTACAAATTATTTTAGTAGTTCATTTCAATATAAATATCGTTCTTGAATACAATTTTGAGCTGAAGATATGGTTATTCAAAATGATACTATTGCGCCAGCTGCAGAATCTAAACAACAAGTAGAATCTTTGGATGGTAAAGGTATGAATTTTGATGATTACTCTAGTACAAATATACAAGTTACTTGAGTAGATGAATGAGAATTAATTAAAACAGATTGAAAAAATATATATTTTTTCAATAGTAAAAACTATAATTTATATATAGCTCAATTTAATACAAAAAAAGAATTATCAATTATTAAGACTATTAAAATTCCAAAATCATTTATTGATCCAGAATTATATATTTCTTGAAACAAATTAATGATTATAGCAAGTAAATATTCTGATTGAAATAATGATTATTATTGGTTTAATCGCAAAACAAAAACTGCAGTTGTAATATATGATATTAGTAATATCAATAAATTAACTTTAGATAAATATTATGAAGTAGATTGAGCTAATATGAAATCTAGATTGATATGAAATTATTTATATATACTTTCAAAAGTGGATTTTTATTTTCCTTATAATATTTATTATCAAGATTGAAAAGATTCTATAGATAATAATTCTATTACAAAAGATTTTAATATAAATAAAATTATTCCAAAAAAAACTGAATTAAGAAAAACGTCAAA
>CAYUQQ010000066.1:0-5555 GCA_964446905.1 uncultured Candidatus Peribacteria bacterium | reverse complement strand
TGAAGATAAAAAAACATATGGTCAGACAATTTCAGAGGAATTATATAATGATGAACAGAATAAACTTAAAGAAAAACAAAGAAAAATCGATAAAGATTATTGTCTATTAATTAAATTAAAAAAAGAATTTATTAAATGAGATTTACAAAATTAATAAAAATATAATAAAGATGCTTTAAAAAAATTTATTTCTTCAGAATTTAGATGAAATGAAAACGGATTAAAACAGGTTATAGAAAAATGGTCAATAAACGGTAATATTTGACAATATTTAGTTACACTAGATTGAAAATGACAAGATAATATATTGTCAAATTTAAGTAAAGTATTTATTAATATAAAAATATTAAATTATTGTGAAAAAGTTTCAATAGAATGAAAAAAAGTAATATTAATAAAAAAACAGTGGATAGATGATGCATATAAACAAAATATAATATCAAAATGAGAAAAATTATTATTTAATACAGATATTTGAAAACAAATATTAAATTATTCTGTTAATTACTATCAAGATAAAGATTTTAAATTACAATATCACTTTGATGAAGTAAATTTTAATGACAAAACTTCAACAAATGAGATCAAGAATTTTATTAACAAACTTAATAATAAAATTAAAGAATTTGAAAAAATACAGAATGAATACGACAAAAAATTAATTGAAGCCTGAAAAGAAATAAATGGTGACGATTTACTTGCCGAAATTCGATTAGCTCAAGCAGATTTTAAATATAAATTAGAAAAAATTATAAATGAATTAAATGAAGATTATGTAAAAACTTTATTAAAATTAAAACCAGTTCCAGATTTTATTAAAAATAAAGGAAAAATACAAAGCCCCATACAATTTTGATGAGAACCAGCAATTCTTGATTTTAGATATTATGATTGATCTCAAGAATCAATAAAAAAAATTATATGAGAAGGTTTAAAAAATCAAATTGAAAGATGAGTAAAAAAGGCCATAGAAAATCCAAAAGACTTTGTTATTTGAGTAAGTTCTGTAATTTTAGCTTGAATAATTACATGAGCAACTTGATGGACTTCACCAGTTTATAGTGGTATAATTTTTCATACTACTGATACAATTATTAAATGATTAGTTTATTGAGTAGATGAATGACTTACTAGTACTTTTGATTGAAAATGATTTACAGATTGATATTCAAAATGATTTTGAAAATGAGCCTGATTTTTGGATGAAAATTGAAATATACATTCATGGCAAGAAATTACTACAAAACATTGATTTTGAATGCTTGGTTGAATTGTAGCATTTGGTGTTATATGAAAAGTCTGACCAAGTATAGAAAAAATGTTATGAGCAACTATTGATCCAGTTACTAAAGCAACTAAACAGTGAATATTTTGACCCGAAACTCCTTTGAATACGTTTGCAATAAAATCACTAGCTTTTTGGTGAGAAGTATTTAGCTTTATGTGATATTCTATTCCAGCTTGAGCAACAGAAACTTTGGCTATTACTTGAAGTATAGATCAAACAATACAATCTTTACAAGATTCTTTAAAGCCAGAATGATTATCTGAATCATTAGTAAGTAATGCAACATTTATTGGGGCATTAAAAATGTCTAATGCAGCATGACGAAAATTATGATGAACAAGAGTAATGATTGCAGATATGGAAGCAAAAGTTCAAATGCTAGATAAAGAAATATTAAGACTAAAAAATAAAGAATGAATAGAAATAAATATTCAAAAAAATTGAGAAATACAAATTACATGAAAATGAGACCAAAAAATACAATTAGATAATTTAAAATTAAACAAATTTTTGCAAATAAATCAAGAGATAACCCAAATTAAAAAATGAATAATAGAGAAAAAAATAAAATCATTGGAAAAATTAAAAGATCCTAATTCATCAGAAAGTAAATATTTAAATTTATTAAAAAAGTATTTTTTACCAGAAAATAATCCTATAGAAATTCTAAATAAAAGAATTCAAAAACTAGAAAAAGATAAAAATACTAAACCAGAAGCATTGGAAGAATTGAGAAAATTAAGAGATGAACTGAAAGAATTGGAGGCTGAGTTTTGAAAAGAAACGGATGAAAAAAAGGTAGATGAACCTAATACTAAAGAAGAAGATAAAATTAATACTACAAAAGAAAACAAAACAGAACAAGAAAAGCAAGATAATAAAGACCCAATAAATTTATATAATTCAGATTTAAAAGTTGATGAAATAAATATCAAAGAACAAATCGAAAATTTTTATAAAGAAAATAAAAATGAAGTTAATCAAAACGTTGAAGATATATTAAAACTTAATATTAATGAAAGATTATCAAAAATAAACGATTTATATACTAGTAATGAATGAAATAAAATAAAAGCAATTACTATAGCTGATATAATATTTAAAAATTATAATGAAAATGAATGAAAAAAAGCATCTAATTTAGATAATATTAATTTTTATAGAGAAAAACATAATATCATAAATGAAACGGTTGAAAAAATTAATGATATTAGATCAAAAGAAAGAGATTTACAGTATATACTAATGCAAATTCTTTATTCTGAAAATCCTGCTTTATATTTAGCAAGTATAGAAAAATTAACATATGAATTATCCAGAGAAAAGGCACAAGAATATTTAAATGAAAAATTAAATAAAATAAAATTAAATAAAACCTCTGAAGAATTAATAGCATTATGAATTTTATCAGATAAAATAAAAAAATTTTTAATTCCAGCAATGTTAGATACACATTGAACAGATATAAATTCATTAATTAATATAATAACAAATTGATGAATAGATACTCCACATAATAGAAAAATGAATTGAGAAACAATTAAAAATACTAAATGAGATGATTTTAAATTAGCTTGATCTTTAAGCGTATTTTCATATTTTTGATGATTTTTTGAATTAAAAGACATATTTTTATCTATTGATTCAAAATTTATTGAGGAACAACCATTAAATAAAAGTTTTTATACATCAGAAGATTATATTTTAAAATTTGAAAAAGAATGATTAAGGCAATCTTTTGATGAAAAATTAAAAGATGTTATGAATAGAGAGACAATGAAAGATTATCTTTCTTATAAAATTGCAGAATATATGTTGTATAAAGCACAAGAAAATGGTGTACAAACAAAAGACATCGGGAATGTTGATATACATTCTAATCTTTTAAATTATTTTAAAGAAAATAATAATATTCAAAATTTACCTTGAAATAAACTTTGATGAAGACCTGAATGACATTTAAAATTTAAAATTCCTTTAGATAAAATAAAAATAATAATACCTAAAATTTCTATTAAAGAATTATTAAAAAATTCAGAAAAAATAATTAAAAAAGAAGAAGGAAAAATTGAAAACTGTAATAATAATATTACTAACATAGAAAAAGAATCAAAACCTGATTTAAATAAACTAAAAGAAGAAAAAGGAAAAATTGAAAAAAGTGAACAAAAAATAAAAAATAATAAAGATTTAATAAAAATTTATAAAGAAATTAATCAAGAAATTACTTTAAAAGATTTAATAATTATTCAAATTAATCAAGCTCAAAAATCATGAATTATAAACTATAATAAAGATACATTAGAAAAATTAATAAATAATATTACTGAATATGATAAAGAATGAAATTCAGACTATAAAATTAAAACAAATTTTGAAATTATAACTGGTATAGAATTATCTAAACAATGAAAAATTGATGAATATTGAAAAATAACTACGCTAACATTCGAAAATACTACTGCTTTATATTACAAAAATACAACATGAGATACTTTTATAGAAGATTTAAAACAATATTTAATTAAAAAATATAATATAGATGAAAAAAAAATTAGTATTTTTGATAATTATATTGAAATTAATATAGATGATCAGAATATAGATTTATTTAAAACATCACATAAATTTATAGAAGAACCAAAAGATACTTGACAAAGTAATAAAAAAGAAATACCTACTGAAATAAAAAAATATTGAAATATTTTTAAGTGAAAAACAAAAATTATTTGAGAAAATTTTGAACAAATAAAAAATTGATTTAAACAAAATGAAAATATTGATAATTTATTAGAAAAATTTAACTTAAAATTAAATGAAGAACAAAAACAAATTTTAATTAATATCTTAAATTTGTAATTAATCAAATTTAAGATATACTATAATGTATAATTATTTACTTAATAATTTTAATTTAAAAATGATAAACACTAAATACGATTTATTTGAAATTAATGAAGTTAAATGAAATGAAAATAAAATGTTAGAAGAAATTAAGTTTATTGAAAATGATATAAAAAATATTATTTCAAAAAATGAATCTTATTACAAAGATTCAGCTTTAAGATTTTTTGCAAATTTATGATGAGTATCTCAAAATTTTGTAAATTTAGCAAAAAAGAAAATATTTCAAATAATGATTATATTGAACTTATTAAATTGTATAATTTATGCAAAAATTCATATCAATTTTTTATCTTACGAAAAAACTTAATTGAAAATAATACAAATAAACCTCAAGAATTAGATTTTATTGATAATAATATTATGTTAATTAAGCTTTTTGAATGATTTGAAGATAAAAAAATTATATCCTTATGAATTTTACCTGATGATTTAGTGAAAAATACAATTAAAGATAAATCTTTTAAATATCAAACTTGAGAAAAATTAGAAATTGATATCGTAAATTTACAATGAAATTTTACTGAATTTATTTTAAAAAATAAAATTAAATTCCCCAAAGATTCTCTTATAATTTGTAAAAATAATAATATTGATACTTATCTTTCTTATTTAATTATAACATGACAATTAATAATTGATACCGAATCTGAGAATTTTGTCATTGAGGCAATAAAAAAATGAGTAACTAAATGAGTAGAAATAAAATCAGAAGTATGAAAAATTATTAAAAAAGTTAAAAAAAAAGTAGAAAAAGATACATATGATAAAGATGAAGATTCTATTTTTAGAAATTTAATATCATTAAAAAATATTAAATTATCACAAGAATTTTTATATACAAGACAAAAATGAATTAAAAAAAAAATGAAAAATCAGTAAATTTAAGCAATATAATAGAAAAATTAAATTCAAAAGAATCAAAAAATCTTCATAATATTTTATACTTATCTCAAAAATTAAATACATTATCTTTATCAGATTTTAAAAAAGAAGATTTTGAAAAATTAGTTTATTCTTGAAAAAGCGTTTTAGAGAGAATAGCTTGTCAAATATTATTAAAAGAAACGCCTTCAGATTTTCTAGAAAAATATTTTATACATATGTTATTTTCAAATTCATGAGATTCTACAGTAAAATGGAAAGCATGACTTTATTTTAAAGAAAACCCACCTAAAGAAAATTTACAAAAATTAATAAGTTTTTGTAAAAGATGATTAAAGAAAAAGTATTCTGAAAAATGGGAAATGTCATTTAATATTGCAAGAGATTGAAAATATCAAGAATTAAATTCTTTTATTGAAAAAAATTTATTAGATTTAAAATTTAATAAAGAAGCTCAAATTTGTATTATTAATAATTC
>CAYUQQ010000065.1:0-5611 GCA_964446905.1 uncultured Candidatus Peribacteria bacterium | reverse complement strand
TGAGTTTTTTATTTTTTTATTATAATGTATAAAATTAAATTTAAAATAGATATTTTTCAGATTTTATATTGATTATATTTAATATAATTTTAGATTTCTTTAATAAATTTTATATTTTAATTAATAAAAAATAAAAAGATGAGTATTTGAAGTATTTTTATAATAATAATTTGTTTTTTATTTATTATTTATTTTTTATATGCTTATATTAAAAGAAAAGTTGATTTTAATAGATCTATTAATGCAACTTTTTTAAAAATATTAATACCAAAAAAAGAAAGTGATTTAGATGAAAAAAAAGAAACAATAAAAGATTTTAAAGAACAAATTAGTCTTATGGAACAATTACTTGTTTCTTTTAAATCTATTTATTCTTGATCATTAAAATCAAAAATTTTATGACAAGATTTTATTTCGTTGGAATATGTTGCTATAGCTAAAGAAATATATTTTTTTATTGTAGTTCCAAAAAAAGCAAGAATATTAGCAGAAAAATTAATTACATCTTTTTATCCTGATGCCATAGTAGATGAAGTAGAAGAAATTAATATTTTTAAAAATAAAAAAATTGTAAAATGTGCTAATTTAGTTTTGGATAAACCTTTTAATTTGCCTATTAAAACTTATCAAAAATTAGAAAGCGATCCTATTAATAATATTACTAATGCTTTATCTAAACTTAGTCAAAATGAGATTTCAACTATTCAAATTTTATTAGTACCAATTAAAGATTCTTGGCAAAAAAAAGTTAATAAAATAAATGAACAATTTAAAAAATGATTTTCTTTTTCAATTAATCCTTTAAATTGGATAGTTTCAATATTAGAATTTTTATCTACATCTAAAGACGATAAAGATAATAAATCAAATAAAGATGAACAAGATAATGATACAGATTCTTTAAAAAAAGATAAATGAAAAAAAACAGGATATGATGTTATTATTCGTATTATTTGTACATGAGATGATGAGCATGTGGCAGAAGCTCAATTAAAAAATATTATTTCATCATTTACGCAATTTTCTTCACCAGATAATAATCGTTTTACAAAAGCAGAATATATAAATTCAAATTTTTTAATACATAATTATATTTTTAGATATTTTAGAAGAGCTTTTTTTAGAAAACAAAATATATTAAATATAGAAGAAATAGCATCTATATTTCATTTTCCTCATGCTAAATATAATAAAACTCCAGAAATAAAATGGCAAGGTTATAAAGTTACAAAAGCTCCTACAAATATTCCTAAAGATTGAATATTTTTGTGACATAATATTTATAGATGAGTTAAAACTGAAATTAGAGTGGCAAAACAAGATAGATTCAGACATCTTTATGTTATATGACAAACAGGTACATGAAAATCTTGTTCACTCGAGGTAATGATTAGACAAGATTTAAAAGCTTGAGAATGAATTTGTGTTATGGATCCTCACTGAGATTTAGCAGATGGTACATTACCTTATGTACCTAGAGATAGAGCAGACGATGTTATTTATTTTAATCCAGCAGATACTTCTAGGCCTCTTTGAATTAATTTACTTGAAGCCGATTGAGATGAAGAAAAAGATAGAGTCACCCAAGATGCTATGAATATAATGTTAAAACTTTTTTGAAATGAAATTTTTGGTCCTCGTATTCAAGATTATTTCCGTAACTGAGTTTTAACTTTAATGGATTATCCTGGTGGTTGAGCTATAACAGATCTTATAAGACTTTTTACAGATGATGATTTTCAAAAAGAAAGAGTAAATACTTGTAAAAATTCAATAGTAAAATCTTGGTGGAATTATACATTTGCAAAAATGTGAGATAGAGAAAAATGAGAAATGATACCATTTTGGGCAGCAAAGTTTGGTTGATTTGTTACAAATACTATGATGAGAAATATTATATGACAAGTAAAAAGTTCGTTTGATATTTCAGATTGTATGCAAACAGGTAAAATTTTACTTATAAACTTATCAAAATGAGTTTTGTGAGATGTTAATTCAAACTTATTATGACTTATAATAGTTTCAAAAATACAAATGGCTGCTATGAGAAGACAATTAATTGATAAATCAGAAAGAAAAGATTTCTTTTTGTATATTGATGAATTTCAAAATTATATTACAGATAGTATAGAGTCCGTTTTATCTGAAGCTCGTAAATATAGGCTTGGTCTTATTATTGCTCATCAGTACTTATGACAACTACAAAAGTCAGATGCCTTAACAAAATCAAATACAAATTTGAAAGATGCTATATTTGGTAACGTTTGATCTGTTTTAAGCCTAAAAACCTGACCAGAAGATGCTGAGTTTATGGCAAAACAATTTGCACCAGTTTTTAGTGAACAAGATTTGATAAATTTAGATGCATTTAAATGAATTATGAAATTAAGTATTAATGATCAAGCCTCATCTGCATTTAGTGTTTCTACACTTAAACCATGGATTGAAGATGAAGATACATTGACTTTATTTTGAAAACCAAATAAAAAATTAGCAAAAGCATACAAAGAATTATCACGTTTAAAATATGGTAGAGATGTAGAATTTGTAAATAAAGAAATTTTGTTTAGAATATGAGGTGCATAGATTATATAGTTTACAGTTTATAGTTGAGAGTTAAAAATTTAAAATTAAAAAAGTGAATTGTATTTTTATATATTTAAATTTATAGTTATGAAAAAAATATATTTAATAAGCATTTTAATTTTTTTATTAAATACTAATTTAGTTTTTTCTGATGAACAAAAAAAATGACCCGATAGTTATTTTAAGAAATATGAAGAACATATAAAATCATTTTGTATTGATAAAAAAAACTCTCCTTGGTATAAAGAAAATGAAATATTGATTAAAGTAAAAGATCCAGTATATACTTTTTTTGAAGATTCAGAAATTGATTCAAAATATAATAATTATTTACAAAAATTATGAGTTAATTGAATTTGAAATACTATAAATTCATTAATAAATTCACCATTTGAAAAAGCAAAAACTGTATATACAGAAACTCAAAATGTTATATTTAATTGTGCTATTTTAAAAGCGAAATTAAATATATGAAATATAATTATGGAATATGTTAAAAATGATAAAAACTCAAATATTTTTAAAAAAATAAATGATCAAAATACTATTTTATCTAAACAAATATCTCAAACTTGTTCTGCTTTTAATTCTCAAACACAATCATCATATAAAACAATTTTACTTAATAATGCTACATATCAATATTGTATATATAAATATTATTTAAATTATTTAAATTTATATTTAAAAAATAATATTAGTGCTGCATTAGAACAAAATCAATCTGAATCTGATAAATATGCATTTTCATCAATTTTACAATCTACAAATTTATCTAAATCATTAATTAAACAACAAAATTTATTACAAATAGAAGATGAAAAAGCAAGAAATATTTATAAACAAGCTATTATTACATTTGAAGAATTTGAAAATACTTATTGATCACATTTATTATTATCAAGTATTCATTCTGAATATATAACTGTCAGAAATAATTTTAAAAAACTTTTAAATCCTATAAGTCAAATTGGTTTTAAAATTCCTCAAGCTCAAAAACAATAAATTAAAATTATTTTTAAATAATAAACAAATTAACAAATAAATAAGATTATAATCCTTGTTATTTTTACAATTATTAAACTAAAAGCTAAAAATGTATGTCTTGTTTTTTATAAAAGCCTGTTTATATATAAAAAACAGGAGTTCAAACTAATACTTCTGAAGAAATTGCTTGATATCTATTAGATACTTTTCCAATTGAACTTGATGCATCAATTACAGGAATTTTTCAATTTTTAGCTGGTCATAATGCAATTTGTACATGATTTATTTTTCATTTTTGTTTTAAAAATACCAAATCTCATTTTTTTGTGTTATTTGGATTTTTTTGTTGAGTTACTTTAAATAATCATGCTGCAGTAGTATCATCAGTATAGTTTATAATTCATAATTCTTGCATACATTTTATTACCAATCAACTACAATCAATTCATTTTTCATTATCTCATCACCATACATATTTTGTTCATAAATAACTTGTTGCTGTAGATATTAAAATATCAGGTTTTGTACTTGAAAGAAGTTTTAAAGAATTAATTTGTGCCGCATATTGTTTATTAAGATTGTTATATTGAGTCATAATAGTATTTTGATTTCCAAAATTTATATTACTATATTGAGAATATAAATTTACTAAATTAGTAAAATGATTTTGATTTAAATTTTGAGGATCATTATTTACTCAAATTGGTGCATATATACTTGAAAAAAAGCTTATAAAATTTATAGTTAATCTTCAATCAGTAGACATAGCTTCTTGTCAAGTAGTTTTTTTAAATCTATTCATGTTATTTTGTATTGTACGACATGCCATTATAAGTTGTCATTCAAAAGTATTAATTCATCGTTTCATGATTCAAAAATCAAATCATTCTTTACCATTTTCTGCAGTTCTAAGAGCCAAAAGAAAAGTTGGATCAATATTATACTCTTGGGCTTTTGTTACTATAGTAATTAATTGTTTATCATCATAACGTTTTTTAAAATCTTGTATTCAAGGAGAATCGGTTATTTCTTTTATTTTTTTCTCATTTTCTTGCTTTTTTGTATTTAATTCATTTTCTGTATAAGATTGTAAAACTTCAATTTTAAATCAATTAAAAATTGGAATATAATCTCATGATTCTGTATAAAATCATCACTTAAGTCATTGCCTTTTTCCTGTCATATCATATTTTTTTCAATTTTTTTCTCATGTAACTCTTACTTGTGTAATTTCTTCTGAAAGTAAATCTGAAAGTCATATATTATATTCAGCTCATTTTTTATTACTAAAATCTACAACAAATTCTTTATCTCAATTTTTTTTTATAAAATTTTGCGTTTCTGTAAAATAATTTTCATTTCAGTCTCAATTATTTTTTTCTTCAATTCCAAAAAAAGATGCGAATTTTGAATAAATAGATTCAAAAAAAGATTCAATTTTATTACTTATATTTTTAAAAAAAGATACTATTTTTTCCAAATATGAAGATTTTTCTTTAACTAATCATGCAGTTGTAGTAATTCATCATATTCAAGCTATTCTAGTTATTTCTGGTGCAATTTTTTGTATATTTTTCTCATTTCTTTGTATATTTTCATTTAATTCTTGTCTTTCTTTTCAAGATATTACTTGTGTTTCAATTTTTTCTGATATTATTTTTTTTAATTTATTAAGTTTTTCTGTATCTGTTCATAATATATTTGCTTGTAATTCATTAATTTCTTGTATAGTAAATTGTAATGGATTTTCTAATTCTTTTAAACTAGAAGTATCTAAATTTTTTAATTTTAGTTCTTCTTTTAGTTCATTAATTGAATTTATAGTAGTTATTTCTTGTCATGTTACTTTTAATTTTTCTTGTTTTACTGTTGTTACCATAATATATTTAATTCAAATAAATTATTAAAATTTTTAAAAAATTATTATTTTTATTTAATTTTATATATTATATTTTAACATATTTTTTTAAATAATACAATTTCTTGTATAAGTTCACCCTATTTTGCAGTTTTTTGTTTTCAATTTAAGTCTATCATA
>CAYUQQ010000064.1:0-5690 GCA_964446905.1 uncultured Candidatus Peribacteria bacterium | reverse complement strand
TGAATTTATGATTTTACAAAATCTTATTTAAATATATTTGAAGAAAAAAAACAAAATACTACTTATTTATTAGAAAATAGAGTAAAAAATACAAAATTATGAATAAAAATCAATATAGATAAAGATTTTATTTTAGATTTATGGATAAAAACAAATAAAATTAATCAATTTATTAATAAATTTAAAGTATCTGAATCAGAAAAAAATTATTATATTAAATTTTTTTGAGAAAAAGTTATTAATTTTTTAATATATAATTTTTGAGAAGATAAAAATGTATTAGATGAAAAACATGTTTTTTTAACAACAAAATTTTTTGATTATATAAAAAGTAAAAATGTATGAATAGATGATTTATTAAAAATAATTATAATTTTAAAAAATATTATTATAGAAAATTGAAATTATAATAATTATATAATTAATGAAATTACGTTAATATTTGATTTAATATCAATAATTTTATCAAAAGAATATAATAGTACAATAATTAAATTATTAAATGAACACAAAAATGCTATAGATAAATCAAATATAATAGCAAAAATTAATGTGTGGTGAGATATTGTTTATGTAAATGATGAATTTTGTAATTTATCTCTATATACAAAAAATGAATTAATTTGAAAAAAATATGAAGATTTTTTTTGTATAAAATTAAAAAATTTTTTAACAAATTTAAATAATAAAGAAATGTGGAAATGAATTATTAAATGTAAAAAAAAGAATAATCAATTTTATTGGTTAAAATCAACTATCGTGCCAATATTAGATGAAAATAATAATGTATTAGAACATATATGTATTATGACTGATATTACTGATATAGAAGTTGCAAAAGAAAATTTAAAAGAAAGTGAATTAAAACACCGTTCTTTTATAGAAAATGTTCCTATATGAATTTTTAGAGTTAAACAAGAATGAAACTTTATATTAATAAATAATGCTCTTGTTAAAATTTTTTGATATTCTTCAGCAGAAGAAATGATGAAAATTAATATCAAAACATTATATAATGATTTAAAAGATAGAGAATATTTGATAAGTGAAATTATTCAATGAAAATCTATTCGTTCGTATGAAATGAAAATGAAAAAGAAAGATTGAAGTATAATATGGATATCAATATCTACTAGAGCTGTATTTTTAAATTGAAAAGTTTCTTATTTTGATTCAACAATGGAAGATATTACTATAAGAAAAAAAATGGAAGAAGAAATAAAAAATGCCTATGAAGAATTAAAAGAATTAGATATTAAAAAAGATGAATTTTTAAATATTGCAAGTCATGAATTAAGGACTCCAATGACATCAATAAGATGATATTTATCAATGATTCTTGATGGTGATGTAGGAGAAATTAATCAAGATGTAAAAACTTATTTAAAAAAAGTTTATAATAATTCAAATAGGCTTTTAAATTTAATTAATGATATGTTGGATATATCAAAGTTAGAAGCAAATAAACAAGATTTTTGTATTGAAAATATTAATATAAAAAAATTATTAACAGAAGTTTATGATGAAATGGACCAATTATTTATTAATAAAAAACAAGAATTTATTTTGGATATTAAATTTGACTGAATATACAATACTGATAGCAATAAGTTAAAACAAGTAATAATAAATTTATTATGAAATGCAAATAAATTTACAGCAGCTGAAACTTGAAAAATAAAATTATCTTCTTTTTTAAAAGATAAAAAACTTTATATAACAATTACTGATAATTGAATATGAATAGATGAAAAATATTTTGAAGTAATTTTTGAAAAGTTTTGACAAATTAAAAATTCTTTAACAAGAGAAAATAATTGAACATGATTATGACTTACTATAGCTAAAAGTATTATAGAAAAATTATGATGAGAAATAAAATTTGAAAGTGAACTTTGAAAATGAACTATTTTTAATATAATATTACCGTTATAGTTTATATTATTTTTTTAATTATTTAATTATGGAAAATATAAAAATTCTAATTGTAGAAGATGATATTGATATTGCCACAATGTATCAAGCTAAATTTGAAAAAGAATGATTTAATGTAAAACTTGTTCAAAATTGAATTGATGCAGTAACAGAAGTTACAAAATTTAAACCTAATGCTATATTATTGGACATTATGATGCCATCTATGGATTGATTTGAAACATTAAAAGTTATTAGAGAATTAGGTCCTTCTATAAATACAAAAATTATCATGTTTTCAAATCTAAACAAAAAAGAAGATATAGATAAATGTATGGCTTATTGAGCAGATGCTTATTTATTAAAGGCTAATACTACACCAAAAGATGCTGTAGATAAAGTAAGAGATTTAATTTTTAAAAAAGATTTAAATGAAACTAATAATATTATATCAGGTTTAAAATGTCCTCATTGTTGAAGAGATATAAATATAAACATTAATTAAAATATAATTTATTTTATGAATAAATCATGATCTATATTGATGTGGACAATTTTTCTTTCTTTATTTATTTCAATATTTTTTATAAGTTTTCAATCTAAATTATGAAAATATTTTACTTTCTATTCTTTATATAATAAAAAAATAGAAATTAATTCTAAAATTGATGATATAATTTTAAATTTAAAAAAAAATCCAGAAATTTCATTAAATATTGATAATAATTATTTTTTAGAATCATTAGATTTTGATTGAAATAATTTTTTTTGATTTTTAAATTTTAATGAAGCCACAGAATATTTATTTACAAATTCTTGATGAACTCAAGTAATTACTTGAACTATTATTTCAGGTTGACCAATTTTATATAAATTAATTTGATCAGATCCTGATTTTTTTATTTTAGATTCTTGAGTAATTGAATATTTTACAGGAATTAATTTACCAAATTATTGATCTTGAATTTTATATTTACAATCTTTATGATGATATTCTAATTTTAAAATATCAAGATGACAATCAAATTTAATGCCTTTAAAAAATATATATAAATTAATACAAAATATTAGTTGATATAATAAATTTTTGTGAAATATTGAAATTAAAAATTTTTGAATACAATCAGTTCCAAGTTTAGATTACAAAAAATTTTGAATGTATTTGAATACTAATTAAATTAATTTTAATATATGAAAAAAATTATTTTGATTTTATTGTTTATAATTTTATTAATAATATCTTTTTTTTGAGGATTTTATATAAAAGAGATTTTCATTTTAAAAACAAATAAAAATGAAAATATTCATAGTTTTGATAATAAATATAAATTTATTAATCCTTTACTTGATTGTGAAAGTAACTTTAATTTCATTTCAACAAAAACAATTGAATTTAAAATTAATAAATATTTAGAAAATAATAATAAAATTAATAAAATTTGATTATTTTTTAGATTTTTAAAAAATGGATCTATATTTTGAATTAATGAAAATGATAATTTTTTATCAGCTAGTTTAACTAAATTACCATTAGCTATAGTATTATTTAAACTTTCTGAAACAAAAGAATTTCAAAATATTTTAGAAAATGAGATAATTATAGAAGATATAAAAATAGATCTTGATAGAAATTTATGACAAGACAATATTAAAATATGAGAAAAATATAAAATTATACAATTAATAGAACAAATGTTAATAAATTCAGATAATCTGGCTGCTATATATTTAATAGCTTATGTTTGAGAAAATTTAAATACTGTATATAAGGAATTATGAATAAAAGAGATAGATTTTAATAATCCATATATAGATGTTTCAGCTAAAGATATTTCTATGTTTCTAAGAATTTTATATAATGCATCTTATTTAAATAGAGAAAATTCTGAAAAAATATTATATATGTTAAGTAAGTCTAATTTTACAAGTTGATTAAAAGCTGGTGTGCCAAAAAATATTTTAATATCAAATAAATTTTGAGAAAAATGATTTAAAGTTAATCCAGAAAAACAATTACATGATTGTTGAATAATTTATTATCCAAATAATCCTTATATATTATGCGTAATGACTAGATGAGATAATTTTAGTGATTTAAGTAATGTTATAAAAGATATTTCTAATATTGTTTATAGAGAAATATCTATATTAAATTAATTTTTAACTATTTAAATAATGTATAATAAAAATTATTATGATGTTCTTTGAGTAAATAAAAATGCTTCTCAGGCTGAAATTAAAAAAGCCTTTCGTAAAAAAGCAATGGAACATCATCCAGATAGACATAAGTGAGATAAAAAATCAGAAGAAAAATTTAAAGAAATTAATGAAGCATATCAAGTATTATCTGATTCTACTAAAAAAAAGCAGTACGATACTTTTTGAAATACCTGAGAACAATTTCATTCATATTCATGATGATGACAACAAAAATGATATTCATGATATGAAGATATATTTTCAAATTTTAAACAATGATGAAAAAATACATATAGTCAGTCATTTAATTTTGATAATTTAGAAGATATATTTTCAAATATGTTTTGATGAGACCATAAAACAACATATAATGAAGAACAAAAAAAACAAACTAAACCTCAAGAACAACAAAATTTGGATATTATTAAAATTTATGAAATTCCAATTTTAGATTTACTTTTATGAACAAAAATAAATATTCAAACTGTTTATAACGAAAATTTAAAATTAAAAATTCCAGAATCTACAAAGCCATGAACAAAATTTAAAATTAAATGAAAATGAAGGAAAATTGGCAAAGAAATTTGAGATATGTATATTATAGTTAATGCAAAAATGCCACAAAACATTCCAGATGATATTAAAAAATTACTTGAAAGCATAAAATATAGACTTTAATTTAAAATCTATGATAACATATATATTTTTTTGAATTACATTATTAGTAGTAGTAATTTGAATATTTGTTTTATTTATTTGATGAAATAAAAAATCACAAAAATTATCAAAAAATAAAATAGATTTTTATAAAAAAGAAATAAAAAAATGTGCTTATTTTTCTTTAAATGAAAAAATTATTTTTTATGATAAAATTTTAAATCATATTTTAATTGATTTATGATATACGTGAAATTTATGAGAACAACTTAGAAAAAATCCAAAAGAAATAAAAAATATTCAAGAAATATGGAGATTACACAAATTACGTAATAGAATTTCTCATGAATTATGAGTAATTTCGAATACTGATTTAATAAAAGAAGGGAATAATTTTGAAAAAGAAATAAATAAATTATTATTTTAACCAATCAGGTAAATCTTCTTCATTATTAAATTTAAATTCTTTTTTTTGAGGATTTTTAAAAGTAGGAGCCTTTTTTTGATTTTTATCATCTGTATTATTAATTTCTTTTTCTAGATTAATATTATTTAATTTGGATTTTTTAATATTTTCATTATCTTGGTTTTTATTATTAATAATTTTTTGTTTTTCTTGTATTTTTGATTTTTTTGAAATCACTTTATCTTCTTTCTTTATTTTTTCTTTTTTTCAAGTATTTGCTTTAAACCAATCTGGAAAATTATCATTTAAATCTTCATTATTAGTATTTTCTTCTAAATTAGATATATTTATATTTTGTTGAGGAATTTCTTCTTCTATTTCCTCAGGTTGTTCTTCTTTTTTTCAAGTATTTGCTTTAAACCAATCTGGAAAATTATCATTTAAATCTTCATTATTAGTATTTTCTTCTAAATTAGATATATTTATATTTTGTTGAGGAATTTCTTCTTCTATT
>CAYUQQ010000063.1:0-5750 GCA_964446905.1 uncultured Candidatus Peribacteria bacterium | reverse complement strand
TTATTAATAAAATTAATGAATTACATAAAATGCTTAATGGATTAATTAATTCTATTAAAATAGCTAATAGCTAATAGCTAGCAGCTATTAGCTATTTTACTTTATATAATATAAATTTATGCAAATAGATTATTATGAAATACTTTGAGTTTCAAAGACTGCTAGTTTTGAAGAGATAAAAAAAGCATATCGTAAACAAGCAATGGAACATCATCCAGATAGACATAATTGAAACAAAGAAAAGGAAAATCATTTTAAAAAAATAAATGAAGCATATACAATTTTATCTGATGAAAATAAAAGATCTCATTATGACAGATTTGGTTCTACAGAATGAATGTGATGATTTGATAATATGTGATTTGATATAAATTTTGATATTCAAGATATTTTTGATTCTTTTTTTTGATGATGATTTAATACAAATAAAAAACATAAATCTGAATCTTGAGAAGATTTAGAATTAGAAATATCTTTATCTTTTTCTGAGGCTATTTTTTGAATTAAAAAATCAATTAAATTTAATAAAAAATTTATATGTGATGAATGTGGTTGATCTTGATGTCAAAAATGAGAATACCCAAGGACATGTTCTACTTGTAATTGATCTTGATATATACGCAAAAGGACACAATCTATTTTTTGATATACAGAAAGATCTTCCGTTTGTCCAAATTGTAATTGAAACTGAGTAATAATAGAAAAAAAATGTCACAAATGTAACTCGGAAAAAAGATATACAAAAAAACAAGAAAAAGAAATAGATATTCCATCATGAATAAATGACTGAATGACTCTTAAAATAAAACATGAATGAAATGAGTGAACTAATTGAAAAAATGGTGATTTATATATTTCTTTTAATGTACCAAAAAATTTTGAATGACTAAAAAGAGATGAAGATAATTTGTATTATGATCTAGATATAGATCCTGTAGAAGCAATACTTTGATTAAATAAAAAAATTAAGCTTCCTATTTTAGGAGAAAGAACAATTAATATCAAATCTTGAACTCAACATTGAGAAATAATTAAATTAAAATGAGATTGAGTAAAAAATATAAATCATGATTTTAAAGGCGATTTATTTATAACTTTAAATATTAAAATTCCTACTCATTTATCAAAAACAGAAAAAGAATTTTACTATAAGATAGCCCAAGAAAAAAATATTAATCACTGAAAATGATTTCTTTTTGACATTTTTTAAAAAAAATATTATAATAAATTATATTTAAAATATTACATTTGTCTATAGTTTTTAATTTAACATTTGTTTTTATTTAAATATAATTTTTTTATTTTTTAATTTATTTATTAACTAATTTTTTATGATTATGAAAAATAAAGGTTTTACTCTTATAGAATTACTTGTAGTAATTACTATTATAGGTATATTGGCTACATGATCTACTGCTATATATACTAGTCAAATTCAAAAATCTCGTGATGCTACAAGACTTTCAAGTATAAAAGCATTGCAATCATCATTAGAACAAGCTTTTTGAGATTTATCGTATTATCCTTGAGCTACTACAATAACACCTATAAGTGGTGTAAATTGTGATCAAAATAGTCATACTACTTCAAATATTCAATGTGTTGTTAAATTATGATATATGTGATCTCTTCCAAAAGATCCAAAAGCAGGTCAGGCCGGTAATTGATCCGCTTTGGACTATACATATGCTGTTTGAGCTCTTAATTGAGTTAAAAAACAAGTTTATGAGTTAAGTATGTGAGTAGAAGCAAATTCAGAAAAAATCAAATGTTGAAGTTGAGTAGATTGATGAAATGATGATAATAGATATGAAATTTGAATGACAAAACATGGTTTATATACAAATTCTATTTGAGCTGCTGCATGAATAGCTGGTACATGACCATTAGGAACTCAATTTAATTCAGATAGTGTAGCAATTTCTACTAATAGCAAAAGTTGTACTAATCTTAATGGTAATAATTCTTGAGATGAATGAAATAATACTTATTCTAATGTTATATTTATTAGATGAAATTGTGTAAATTAATATATTGTTTTTTTAAATAAAATTGTATAATAATTTTTTTAATTTATTTATTAACTAATTTTTTATGATTATGAAAAATAAAGGTTTTACTCTTATAGAATTACTTGTAGTAATTACTATTATAGGTATATTGGCTACATGATCTACTGCTATATATACTAGTCAAATTCAAAAATCTCGTGATGCTACAAGACTTTCAAGTATAAAAGCATTGCAATCATCATTAGAACAAGCTTTTTGAGATTTATCGTATTATCCTTGAGCTACTACAATAACACCTATAAGTGGTGTAAATTGTGATCAAAATAGTCATACTACTTCAAATATTCAATGTGTTGTTAAATTATGATATATGTGATCTCTTCCAAAAGATCCAAAAGCAGGTCAGGCCGGTAATTGATCCGCTTTGGACTATACATATGCTGTTTGAGCTCTTAATTGAGTTAAAAAACAAGTTTATGAGTTAAGTATGTGAGTAGAAGCAAATTCAGAAAAAATCAAATGTTGAAGTTGAGTAGATTGATGAAATGATGATAATAGATATGAAATTTGAATGCCAAAAGCAGGTTTATATACATTTATAACACCATGATCAATTGGTTGGAATCCTGAAGACGTAGTTCACTTAAGAGGTCCTGATACCACGGGTTTAACTTGGAATTCCGCAGCTGGTAGTATACAATCTCCACGTAGTTGTTATAGATACGACGCTAGTCCTACTCCAGCTGTAGATGAAGGTACGAATGAATATTCTTCTGCTATATTTATTAGATGAAATTGTGTAGATTAAAATAAATTTATATTTAGATTTTTATCTTAAAACCTTAGTATGTAATATTACTAAGGTTTTTTGTTTTAGTAAAATACAATATTATTTTTTTAAAAATTATAATATGTATTGTATGTTCTACGTTTTTTTATTTTAAAAAATTTGATTCTATTGTTTTAACGATTATAATCTTTTTGTTTTATATTTAATCCTTATTATGTACTCATATATTCAATGAACAATATTAGCAATAGAAGAAAATAAAATTTCAGTTCAAATTAAAAATATTTGATTAGGATTTGAGATTTTTGTTTCACCTATTACTTTATCAAATATAAAAATTTGAAACGAAATTGAGCTTTTTTTATATCATCATGTTACAGATGTTTCGGAATCTTTGTTTTGATTTGAGACAGAGCTTGATAAAAAAGTATTTAAAAATTTATTAAAAATTGATTGAATAGGTGGAAAAGCAGCAATTAATATTTTGTGAATTGGTATAAATACTTTGGTTAAAGCAATAGAAGAAAATGATGATAAAATGTTATCTACGGTTCCATGAATTGGTAAAAAAACTGCATTAAAAATAATTCTTGAAATGAAAAATAAGGTTAAAGCAGATGATTTATTTTGAAAAGATAAAAGTTTACCTCTTTCAAAACCATTTGATCAAGATATTATACAAACTTTGGTACAAATGTGATATGATAAAAAGAAAGTTGAAAATATAGTAAAAAATATTCCAGATAATTTATTTTCCATTGAAGAAAAAACTATTTATTGTATTAAAAAATTAAGTTAAATTATTTGTTTATGAATATATTAATTTTAACAGCTACATGAAATTATAATCTTTGAGATGAGTTAATACTCTTTGAAGAATATAAAATATTTAAAGAAATATTTAAAGAAGCTGAATTTAATATTTTTACTTATGATAAAAATAGTTGTTTTATTGAAGATAAAGTAAATTATATTAATTATTTTCCTTCTTGAATAAAAAAATATTTTTTTACAAATTTAAAGTATCTTTGGCAAAATATTATTGCATTTTATAAGTCTGATTTAATTATAATTTGATGATGATGACTTATATATGATAAAGAGATGCAAAAATCTAAATCAAATTTATTACAATGGAAGTTTAGAATTTTTTTAGCAAAATTTTTTCAAAAAAAAATAATTTATTTTGCAATTTGAATTAGTGTAAAAGAAAAAAATTATAAAAAAATTAAATTTCTTTTTAATGGTAAAAATATAAAAATAAGTGTTAGAGATAAAAAGAGTCAAGAAATTTTAGAAAAAATTTGAATTAAATCAACATTAATTTATGATCCTGTTTTTCTTTTGTCTTCAAATAAAACAAATAATAAAAATAAAGAAAAATATATATGAATTTCAATTAGAAAAGGTTATTTAAAAAATGAAGAAGAAAATTTAAAACAAATAGTTTTATATTTTTCAAGATGTTCTTATAAAATAATTTTTTTAACTCATTCTATACATAAAAAAGATACTATAGCAAATGATTATAAATTTTTATTAAATTTATCTAAAAAATATAAATGTTTAATAACAGAAAATTTAAATCAAACTTTATTGTATTATAATAAATTAGATTTTTTAATTGGCATGAGACTGCATAGTATGATTTTATCTAGTTTATATTCAGTACCGTTTATTTGAATAGATTATAATACAAAAACACATGAATTATTAAAACTATTAAATTATAAATATTATTTAAATAGTAAAGAATTTGATTTTGAAAAATTTATAAATTTATTTAAAGAAATTCAGCAAAAAAAAGATACTATTAAATTTGATTTAAATGAAAAAACTAATAAAATAAAAAAACATTTAAAATTTAATATTATTAATTTTATAAATTATGGATTGGACTAAATTAAAAGAAAAGGCTTTGTGATTTAAAGATAAAGCTATACAACTTAAAGATCAAACTTTAGATAAGGCCAAAGAATTATGATCAAAAGCTGCAGATAAGACCAAAGAATTATGATCAAAAGCTGCAGATTTTACATCTGATACTATAAGCAAAATACCCGTTGCTTTAAAAATACTTGCTGATTTTGAAAAAGTAAAAAATGATAAACTTTTAGTAATTTTATTTTTTGATAAAGAAACTGAAGATTCAAAAAAAATGATATTACAAATTCCTTTAATTATAAAAGATGCTTGGATTAATTGAGCTACTTTTAAAACCATTGATATTATAGAAGCAAAAGAATTAACTACTAATTTTAATATAACAAAAACTCCATGTATTATTGTATATCAAAATTGAGAAGAAACAAAAAAGATAGATGTTATTGAAGATATAAATAAATTTTTAAAAGATTTTAAAATATAATTTAAATTATTTTTATGGAACCAACAATAATTCTTATTTATGTTTCAATTATTTTTATAATAATTATTTGAATATTGCTTTCTATAGTTTTATTTAGAATAATTAAAATTCTTACAAAAATAGATAATATATTAACATATATTGATCATGTTCGTAGTTTATTGGAAATGTGGGAAAAATGGCCTATTGAAATGATTAAAAAATTTTTTAAATAATTTTTTTATTAAAAATATATAAAATTATATAAAAAAAACTTGCAATTTTTAAAAAATATACATTATATTATAAATAACTCTTATAAAGATTAATTTTTCTTAAAATAAGAGTAAAAAAGTTATTTTAATTTTTAATTCACTAAGTGACTATGGTTGCAAAAAAACCTGCAAAAAAAGCAGCAGTAAAAAAACCTGCAAAAAAATGAAAGAAATAATAATTTCTTTTACATAAAAAAAGACTCCTTACAAGGAGTCTTTTTTTATGTATAATAAAATTTGCTTTAATAATTTCTAAAACTTTATTTTAAAAAAACAAATGTTTATATTTTTTCTCTCGTTGCGGGGGGTATAAAAGATAAAGTTTT
>CAYUQQ010000062.1:0-5885 GCA_964446905.1 uncultured Candidatus Peribacteria bacterium | reverse complement strand
TATAAATATTTATATAATGTAAGAAATTAATATTAAAAGTCAAAAAATAACAATATTTATTAAAAATATAATTGAAATTATTAAATATATACTATGAAAAAATTTTTAAAAAAGTTTATTCTTATTCTTTTTCTTTTAGTTTTATGACTTTTACAATTTATCTATATTATTTGGTTAAATAATAAACTAAATGAATTTTTTAAAATAAATATTTTACTATAAACAGTTTAGGATAAATTTATAATAAACTTATTTTTAATATTATAAATTATTGTTTAATAAATTTTATTTATTGTATTTTTCTTATTTAAAAGTCAAAAACTCATACAGAGTTTATTTAATTAATAACTTTTTACAGTATTTATATTATTATTAAAAGAACTTAATTTTTTTATTATTGTATGATTATGATAATATAAGCAAGACTTAAATTTCAAATAAAAGTAAACTGGTAATATTTTATAAAACTAAATTAAAAAAATATCATAACAAAATTATAAAAAATCCTACAATTCAAAAAAAAGTAAGAAGTAATTTCATAGTCATTATTTTTTTTAAAATCAAAAATTCTGGTAAAGATAATCAAACTACAGCTATCATAAAAGCAAGTCAGGTTCCAAGAGGAATTCATTTTACTATCAAGGCTTGAATAATTGGGATTATACTTGTAGCATTTGCATACATTGGTATTCAAAGTATTACTGCAATAGGAACAGCAAAGGGATTATCTTTTGTAATATATTTATCAAAATATCAGGTAGGAATAAATCAATGGATTAATGCTCAGATAGCAATTCAAATTAAAACATAAGGTATTATTTTTCAAACTAGAGAAAAGGTATCTTTACTAATTTGTTTTATAAAGATCTTTCATTTAAAAATTTCTTTTTTTATTTTATTTGAAACTCAATTATTTTTCCATATAAATTCAGCAATTTCTCATTCCATTTTTAATTTTCAAATTAAAAATCAACCAATCATTCATAAAAAAATTCAAGAAGTTACGTAAATAAGAGTAATTTTCCATCCAAATAATCAAATAAAAAGAGCTACTGCAACTTCATTTATTAACGGCGAAGTGATAAGAAAAGTAAAAGTGATACCAAGTGGAATTCAGGCTTTAAGAAATCATATAAACATTGGAATACTAGAACAACTACAAAATGGAGTTATTGCTCAAAATAAGGAAGATAAAAAATAATCAAATCCATAGAATTTATTTTTAGCTAAAAAATCTCTTATTTTTTCAATTGGTAAAAAATGATTAATAATAGTCATTAAATATACTATTAAAACAAGAAGTATAAGTATTTTTACACTATCATAAATAAAAAAATTTAGAGCTTCTCAAAAATGAGAATTATTTAATTTTAACCAATTATAAGTGATATAATTAGCAAGATTTTGTGTCCAATCAAACATAATTTTAAGGGGCAAAAATATACTTCAAAAGACTAGTTTAGTCTTTTTCACAAATTGCAATATGTATTTTATATATAACTAAATAAAACTAACACTTGCCTCAACAAGAACATTGTCATTTTTTTATAATACTTTCTTTTTTTAAATCTTCTCATTTGATTAGATTAATAATATTATTTATATCAAGATTTTTTCATGTTCATACCACTTTTCAATTTATAACTAATCATGGCGTAGACATAAGGTTATAACTTAATATATCCATTATATCAGTAACTTTTTCAACTTTTGCTTCTATTCACATTTTTTGTAAAGCAATTTTTGTATTATTTTCAAGTTTAATACAATTTGGACAACCTGTACCAAGAATTTTTATTTCCATAAAATTAAATATTAAATAGTAAATTTATATTTTTTTTAACTTTCTTATACATTTCCATATTTAATGAATAAAAAGCTTTTGTTCAGTTTTTTCTGAAATTTAGAAATCAAGCTCTTTTTAGAATTGAAACATGATGAGAAACCATATTTTGTTTTATATTCATTTTTTTTATAATTTCACAAATACAAAGTTCTTTATTTTTAAGTATTATAAATATCTTTAATTTATTTGGTTCTCACAAAATACTAAAAATATTAGTAATTAAATCTATATCTATTTTTTTTGCCATAATTTTTGTAACGATAATATCTAAATATCTATATATTTAGATATTATATAAAAAAAATAATTAAGTCAATTGATAATTTAAATACTTGTAACTTAAATATCTAATAAAATAAACTAAAATTTATTCAAAAATCAGGAATATTGATTTTAAAAAAAATAGATATTTTGATATAATATTTAAGACTTAATTTATTTATTAAATAGAGATACATTAATAATAAACAAGTAATAAAGTGTACACTAACATATGAACTTGTTTGTATGTTTTAATTTTTCTTTACTTTAATAAGAAAAAATATATACTTTCAAAAAAATTGAATATATAGTTAAATTATATAAAATGAAAGAACTTTTACTTAATGTTATTTGTAATATAATTCCTGAAATAAAAGAATATAATCTTGAAAATTTTTTTACAATTCCACCTAGTGAGGATATGTGAGATATTTCTTTTCCTTGTTTTTCTCTTGCTAAGGAACTTAAACTTCCACCACCTGTTGTAGCTTGAGAACTTGCAAAAAGATTTGATTGAGTTGATTGAATTCAATCTAAAGTTATATGACCTTATTTGAATTTGTTTTTTGATAATTGATTTTTTTGGGATAATTTTTTTTCAAAAGAAATTATTTATAATTGAGAAAAAAAGAATGAAAAAATAATGGTTGAATATTCTTCTCCAAATACAAATAAACCACAACACCTTTGACATGTAAGAACTAATCTTATTTGAATGGCACTATCTTCTATATTAGACAGAGATTGATATGATATAATAAGATGTAATTTATATAATGATAGATGAATAGCAATTTGTAAATCTATGATTACATATAAGTATCTTTGAAATTGAATTACTCCAGAGAAAGCCTGAGTTAAATGAGATCATTTAGTATGAGACTATTATGTTAAATATAATGAACTTTGTGAAATTTATGGTAAAGAAAAAATAGAAAAAGAAACCTCTGAAATGCTTCTTGCATGGGAGGCTTGAGATAAGGAAATTATGATTTTATGGAAAATGATGAATGATTGGACTCTAGATTGATGGAACGTTACTTATGATAAAATGTGATGTAAGTTTGATGTAATTTATTCTGAATCAGAGACTTATATGGATTGAAAAGATATAGTTTCTGAATGACTTAAAAAATGAGTTTTTCAAGTTAAGGATAACTGAGCAATTTTTGCTGATTTAAGTAAATATGGTTTGTGAGAAAAAATTTTACAAAGATGAGATTGAACTTCTATCTATATTACACAAGATATTGGTACAACATTGAGAAAATTTAGAGAGCATTTACTAGACAAATCTGTTTGGGTAGTAGCGAATGAACAAGATTATCATTTTAAATGTCTTTTTGCCATACTTGATATGCTTTGATATAAAGAAATTGCAAAGAATTGTTATCATTTAAGTTATTGATATATTTCTCTTTCTTCTTGAAGAATGAAATCAAGAGAAGGAACTGTCGTTGATGCAGATGGATTAATGGATGAATTAGAAAAAATTTCTTACGAATTAATGAAAGAACATGATAATGAGTTGAGTGAAAATGAATTAATTATAAAGTCTAAAAAAATTGCTTTAGCTGCTTTAAAATTTTATTTTTTACAATTTTCTGCAGCAAAAGATTTTATATTTGATCCAAATGCTTCAATAAGTTTTGAATGAAAAACCTGACCTTATATACTCTATTCTTATGCCAGAATAAAATCAATACTAAAAAAATCTTGAAAATGAGAAAATCTTGATTTTTCAAAAGAATGCATTTGAATCTGACAACAAGAAAAATTTTTAATTAAACAACTTTTTAATTATTCAGAAGCTATAAAAAATGCTTCAAAAGATTATGAACCTTCTATACTTGTAAAATATCTTTATGAATTAGCTCAAAATTTTAATACTTATTACCATAATACTCCAATTTTAATTGAAGAAGATATTTTTGTTAAAAAAAATAGACTTTTTCTTATTTCAAAGGTTGCAGAAGTTATAAAAGATTGACTTTCACTTCTTTGAATTGATGTATTAGAGAAAATGTAATTATAATAATCTTGTTAAAATAATGGTTAATATATTATGATTAGAATATATTTTATTACATCAGCAATAAAACTTACAGATTGAAATTATTGTCAAAATCAATTTATTTAGCATATTAAAAAATTTTACTTTAAGCTCTTTTTTGTTATTTATTGTAATAATATAATCAAACAGTAGAAATAAAATATTTGTACTTCAATTTACAATGAATAATAAAAAGAATTAAGGAAAAATTTTGCAGTTGTATAAAAACTCCCTAATTTTTATCTTTAATTTTAATTCTAATTTTACGTCAGCAAAATTTTTGAAGGTCTTAGCTTGTTGTAATGTTCGAACTTTTGTGGAGAATTTTGAGAGTATAATGAAAAAATATTGAATTTAGATTTGATTTTTGAATATTAACTATTATACTATAAACACTTCACTATAAACTGTTTATAGTAGTTTATTTATAATAATACAAATTATGAGCTTTCAATTCAAATCTCTTAAACAAATATTAGATGTATTTATTTGAAAGGAACCTTTATGAGCTACTGAAATTTCAGAGAAAATCTGAAAAAGTAATGTAATTGTACATAAATACCTTAAAGAACTTGTTACTCTGTGAAAGATAAAAAAAGTATGAAGTTGACCCGTGACCAAGTATAAGCTTGTTTTTAAAACTAATGACAAAAAACTTAGCGATAAAAAGACTAGGAAAATTGATATAAATATTTCATTTTCAGATAGGAAGCTTCTCGATGATATCTTTTTAAAATTTAGTCCAGATTGAGCGATATTAAAATGATTTGATTGAATAAAAATATGGTGTGAAGAAAGGGCTTTGAATGGGGAAGATAAAATTAAAGCATATATTAATATTTACAAGCATATACAGAAATTACAGGATACATGCTGATTAATAGATGCAAAAAGTGCTTTTTGAAAGGATTTTGATGATGTTTATCTTGATAATGTTTATTATGCTGATCAATATAAATGGATGGATTTTTGAAGATGAAAACTTGCCGAATTGGCTTTTTACTGAAAACAGTCACAAAATAAAACTCTTATCAATGAAACAATTGATGAAGTTATATATAAACTTGAATGTCTTGTAAGAAAAAATAATTATGACGCGATTGGTATTGTTCCTTGGAGCATTGAAAGGAAGAATCAATTATTGAAAATTCTAAAAAATAAACTTAAAAATTTATTTATTCCATTTGTAAAAATAATCAAGTATTACTCAAGTTGAATACCTATACCACAGAAAACCTTAAAAACAAGAGAACAAAGGATTTTAAACGCAAAGAATACTATTTTTATTGATGACAGAAATATTAGTAACTATAAAAAAATTTTATTGATCGATGACTTTGTATGATCATGATCAACACTCAATGAAACAGCAAAAAAACTAAAAGAACAATGAGTAGAAACGGTTGATTGATTAGCTTTTGTAGGTAATTTGAATTTAAGTTATGAGGTTATTAATGAGATATAGGTAATTTTTAAAATAAAGCTTCAGTTTATTAAATTGGAGCTTTATTTTTTAATATACTTGGAGGTCCTAACACCTACCAATCTTCGAACTTTTGTGGAGAATTTTGATAGAGTAATGGCCAATCGATTATTTAATGGTTAGATGATTTAGGTTTTTGAACTTGATAATATTTGTTTGATCTTCATCGAAAATCACCCTACCTTTTTCATATTTGTAAATAATTATTACCATATTATAACTCGAAAAAGCACAGGTAGGAA
>CAYUQQ010000061.1:0-5890 GCA_964446905.1 uncultured Candidatus Peribacteria bacterium | reverse complement strand
AAACATTTTTATCTATTATAGTAAATAATTTTAAAATTTTTTTAATTAAAATTAAATTTCTTTATTAGGATTTGTATTAATAACCTTTTCTTCAAAATAAGATGCTAATATATGTATTCAAACATGTTCTGTTCAGGCAAAAAATAATCACTTTCATACTCATGCTTGTAAGAGAATATATTTTTCTTGTTCGGTTAATTTAAAAACATTTTGTAATACATCTATTGATGCTGGTGATTGTTTTAAAAGTAATTGAATAGAAGAATTTGTAACAACAGCCTTTCAATAAGAAGAATTAATAAAATCTTCTACATCTTGAGTAATTGTTGTAATTCATAAATTATATTTTCTTGCTCTTTTTACTAATCAAAATACAAATTTTGCACTATCTTCATATTGCATAATATTCCATGATTCATCTATTACAAGTAATCTCTTTTTTTGAGAACTTCTAACAATATTCCAAATATAATTTAAAATTATAAACATAGCAATTGGACGTAAAATTTCATCTAAATCTCTTACAGAAAATACTTGTAATCATTCTGATAAATTAATATTTGTGTGTTCAGAAAATATTCAATTAAATATTCAGGTTACATATTTTTCTAATCTTTCTGTAATTCATTTTGCTCAATCCATAGTCTCTAATACAGAATATAAATCTTTCATTATTGGCACCACTTTTCATTCTATAGAATCATCTTCAAATGTTATTCATTTTAAACTATAAGTTATAATTAACGCTTTTTGTAAAATCGATTCTTCAGTAGAATTAAGTTTTCATAACATTAAATTCATTAATCAAATTAAATTTGTGATTGCTCATCTCAAAAGATCTCATGGTTTTATTTCTGTATCTTTTAATGCTTTTGGTAAATCAAAAGGATTTATTCTTTCAGAAGAATTTAAATTTATATTTAAATATGTTCATCATACAGTTTCTACAAGTGTTTTATATTCATTTTCTGGATCAATTACTATTACATCAGTTCACATCATTAAACTTCTAAGAATTTCTAATTTTACAGCAAAAGATTTTCATCATCATGATTTTGCAAAAACTACCATATTAGCATTTTCTACTTTAAATCTATCAAAAATTATTAAAGAATTATTATGTGTATTTATACCATATAATATACCATCATCTTGACTTAAAGAACTAGATGTAAAAGGAAAAGTGGTTGATAATCATTTAGTAGAAATATTTCTGTATACTCATACTTCATCTTTACAAAAAGGTCATGTAGCAATAAATCATTGTTCGGATCTTAATAGAGCTTGTTTTGTTAAAATATTTCTTCAATTTAATAAAGTTTCCAAAGTATTGCTTAATTTTTTTAATTCCTCTTCTGTTTCACTATATATAGTAATATAAATTCAAAAATGAAAATATCTTTCTTGAGATCTTGTAAGACTGGCCCTTAATTCTTCTACATCTTGTATTTGAGCATCAATTGCAGGATCATTAATCAATCATTTATCCATATTTATACTTCTTTGAGAATATAATTCAGTTAATCTTCTTCTTAAATATTTAGTAACATGTGCTGATTCTATTGGATAAATAAACATTGACATGTCTAATTTTACATCCCAATTAATTAATCCTCAAAGCCAATTTCATTCTAAAAAATCAGGATAAGCATATACAAAAAATGTACGTACAAAAGTATTATTAATTTGTATTTTTGTAGCATCAAGTCTCATCATTGCAGGAGCAATAGCATCTTTTATAAAAGCAAGTGCTTCTTTATATTCTTTTTCTCATAATTTAATTTCTTCTGCTTCTTGTTTTGTTAATTTTTTATTTGAATTAATAATATCTATATTTTGATCTATTTTTAATATATTATTAGAATTTAAAATATCTTTATTAGAAATATTTTGTTTTGTTTCTTCTATTATAAAATCTTTTTCAAAATTTTCTGCATCTCAAGTATAGTTTTTATTTATTAATTGTATTAAAGAATCGTTATTTGACATAATAAATTATAATTAGAGCATTTATTTAAAAATATAAATTTAAAATAAGTTTTATAATTTTATAAAGTTTATCTTATTTGTAAAGAATTTAAGATTATTTTTAACTTTACAATTTCTAATTAATCTTTATTATTTTACCAATTCCATTCTGTAATATTTTCTTGAGGTATATCTAAACTTATATCATTTTTTATAATTTCATTTCATTTGTAATGAATTACTATTAAAGTAATATCATCAAATTGTTTATGATCATATCACATCCATCTTGAAAGTTGAATTGTAATATTATTAAATACTCATTTTGCAGTTTTTGTTCAAGAAGTTTCTATTGCTTCTATTAATTTATCAATTCAAAACATTAATCAACTTTCTTTTTTTGAATTTCTAGCTTCTGTAATTCAATCTGTATACATTACAATAATATCTCATTGTTCAAATTCTATACTAACTTCTTTTAAAATTTTTGAAATATCTTTTGTCATTCATAAAGCTACTCATCAAGATTTTATTTTATAGGTTTTTCCATCATTTTTTTTATAAATAAGTAAATTTTCATGTCATGCTCATGTTAAAAATGCCTTTTTTTCTTTTTCATCCCATCTTACCATTAATAATGTCATGAGCATATTTGATTTTACACGAGGTTTTAATATTATATTTGTATTTGATAAGATTTCTGCAGAGTTTACTATAATTTTTGAAAAAGCTGATACTAGGGCATTAACTATCATCATTACAAATCAAGAAGCTACTCAATGACCCGTAACATCTCATAAATAAATATAATAATTATCATTTTGTTTAATAATATCATAACTGTCTCATCATACTTCACTTGCACTTTTTGTATTTGCTATAATATCCAAAGAGCCAGTAGATTCTTGTTTTTTATTTAAAATATTTTTTTGAATTTCAGATGCTAATTCTACTTCTGATTTTAATACTTTACCACTTTTTAATTCTTCTTTAAAATTTTTAAGAATACCTAAACTTTTGTTAAAAAATTGAATAATAAAATTTAAATCTGGATTACTTCATGAAAATTGAATTTGTTCTCATTTTTTTATTCAAGATAAAAATATAGATATTTCTTTTTTTAACTCAATAATTGGTTTTATTAAAGATTTAAAAAATATATTATATAATAATAAAAATTCAAATGTAATAACTCATCAAAAAATATAAAGTTTGTTTTCACTTAAAAATCTATCAAATATAATTATTATTATAATATTTAAAATAATTAATAGAATTATAATAAAAAAAATGAGATAACGTTTAATAAAGTTCATAATGTTTTTCTTTTTTTACGAAATATTATAATTATATAAAAATAATATCATATTTTTCTAATAAAATCAAAAAAATGTATAAAATTGAATAAATTTTTATTTTACAGTTTTTAATTTTCAATTTTTATCAAATTAAATTGTATTAATTTTATAAAGATGTGGTTTTTATTTTTTTAAAAAATTTTATAAAATTTTGCTTTAAAATAGATGATAATAATTTTTAAAAAAAAATTATTATCTATATAATGCTTAAAATTGTACAAAAAAATTTGCATTATTATTTTTTTTACTATAATAGAGCGTGTAAGTTTATTTTATAATATAATTTTATAACTTATGAAAAAACAAGATTTAATTAAGGCTATTGCTACTAAAGCAAATTTAAGCCAAGATGCAGCAGGTAAAGTAATTAATACTTTAATCAGCTTAATTACTACTGAATTAAAAAAAGGTGGTAGTGTTAATATTACTGGTTTTTGAGCTTTTAAAATTTCTAAAAGAGCTGCAAGAAAAGGTGTTAATCCAAGAACTTGAGCAAAAATTCAAATTCCTGCTATGAAATCTCCTGTTTTTAGAGCTGGTAAAACTTTAAAAGAAGCTGTTAGATAATAATAGTTAATAAATAAAAAAATACTATAATTTTAATATAGTATTTTTTTATTGCTAATTTTTTTAAATAAATTTTATTTATTGAATTTTTAAATTTATTTTTAAACATTCTTTAATTTCTTCTTTTAATTTATCTAATCAGATTTTTTTAAATGCGCTAATAAAAATAGGATTTAAATTTTTAAATTCTTTTTTTAATTCTATAGTTCTTTTTTTTGTAATTAAATCAATTTTATTAAAAACATAAATTCTAGGCTGTGTTGCTCAAATTTTTTGCAAAGTATCATCTACTATTTGTATTTTTTCTCAGACTTTTTTATCAGAAGAGTCTATAACATGTAATAAAATATTACTTTCGATACTGTCTTCTAAAGTTGAAGAAAAAGCTTTAATAAGTTCTGGTGGTAGGTCACGAATAAATCAAATTGTGTCATTTAACAAAATCTCAAATCAAGAAGTCTTATCTTGTAAAAAAAATTTTCATACACTAGTACCAAGTGTTGCGAATAGTTTGTTTTCAACTAAAACTCATTTATTTGTTAAGCTATTCATTAGCATTGATTTTCATGCATTAGTGTAACCAACAATTCAAATTGTTTGCAAATTTTTACGTTCACGAGATTTTCTATGTTCTGATCTAACATTTTCATATTTTTTTAATTTTTTTATTATTTTAAATTCTCTTTCACGTAAATGTCTTTTCATTATTTCAATATTTGTTTCTCAGATACCACTTGTACCTATTCATCATCATTGTCTAGAAAGCTCCATTCACATACCAAAAATACGAGGTCACATATGCTTTATTGATGCCAATTCAATTTGTAATTTTGCTTCTGGTGAAGTAGCATGTAAATCAAATATTTTTAAAATTAAATCTACTCTATCCCAAGCTTTTAATTTAGTTTTTTTCTTTTCAAAAAAATCATTTATATTATAAATTTGAGATGGTTTTAAAATGTTTCATATTATTACAATATCAACATTTAGTTCTTCTGCCAAAATTCTAATTTCTTCTAACTTTCAAGAACCAATATATGTATTATAATCTGGAAAATCTCGTTTTTGGATTTTTTTAACCACTACAAGACCTCAATAAGTATTAGTAAGATTTTCTAGTTCTTCCATACGATAATTAAGATCTTCATTTTGAGATTGTTTTGGTATTATGTCTACAAGAATTACTTTCATATGTTTATAAATTAAGAAATAGGATTAGATAATCAATTTTTTAAATTAAATATTTGTATTTATTAAATTTCCACTTTCATATCTTTTAAGTCATTTATAAAATGTAAAAATTCAAAGAGATAAAAAAAATAAAGCAGAGAGATGAAGTATTATAAATCAATTTAATTCAAAATTTCTTGATAGATTGTAAGGAAGATAATAAGTATAAAATACAGGTATTATTGTTATAAATAAATATTTAAAAAATGTACCTTCAAAGGTTTTTTCTGGATAATTTCATGGTCATGAAAGCATTTCAAATGTAGCCATAGAAAGCTCTTTTGAAGAACCTATATAAAAACTTAGGGATTCTATAAAAATTATAAATCCAAGAAAAATTAAACTTCAAATAAAGCTAAAGTAAATAATTTTTCAAAATAAAATCAAAGTAAATCATGTTATAAAAAATGGTAAAATAAGAGCATTTATAAAATCTCAAAATATACTTGTAGGAATTGAAGATGTAAGTATTTTGAGTAATACACTTTTTGGTAATAATAAATAACTATCCAAAGATCAATTTATTATTCAT
This sequence comes from uncultured Candidatus Peribacteria bacterium, assembly GCA_964446905.1. GTDB lineage: Bacteria > Patescibacteriota > Gracilibacteria > BD1-5 > UBA2023 > CAYRGR01. The sequence continues at coordinate 235 of CAYUQQ010000061.1, read as the reverse complement.
TGAGATATATTATGATATCATCAAAAAAATATATGGATAAATGAAAAATTAAAAAGTACTGTTGTAAATAAAATTAAATAATCTCTAAAAGTAAAACCTCAAAAACTTCAAAATTTACTTATAATAAAATACCAAATTAAAAAAAAGCTTGTATTAGAAATAAGCATTGTAATTGCTTGAATAATAAAACTTTTTTTATATTTTGTGGAATCATCGCAATAAACAAGTGTTAATT
>CAYUQQ010000060.1:0-6119 GCA_964446905.1 uncultured Candidatus Peribacteria bacterium | reverse complement strand
TCATAAAAATAAACTATAAATTTGACCAGGAATATTTATAAACAAAAAAGCAATTAATGTGTAATAAAGTTTATTTTTTAAATTTTTTATTTTATCTTCAGATCACATAGAAATAATTAGACTTATTCATAAATATATTAAATATATTAAAATTACTCATCATAAAATAACTTTTACTGTATGTAATAAAGAAAATCATAAATTATTTATTTGTGATAACATATCATTTCATCATATTGGATTAATAGAAATTTTTCCTATATCTCATATTGGTATATTTTGTACAACTTTAGCAAAAGAAATATTAAAATAAAAAAATATTCATATAAAAAAAATATATGTAAATATAAAAATTTTTTTCATTTTATTCATTATTAGAAAAATATCATTCGTAATCTGCTGCGCTTACTATTCAGGCTTGCTCCAAAAGATATGCCGATGTTTTCATAGAAATCATTCATTCAGAAGACCCCATTTCTATGTTATTGTTTATTTGAATTAAATCTCAAGTTTTAATTAAATTTTTAATTCAATTTGTAACATACATTAATTCATATATTCATACTCTTCATTCTTTATCAATTCTAGGAATAAGTCTTTGAGATAAAACTCATAATAATGTATCTGCCAATCTTACTCTTACTTGCGATTGAATATCTGGATTAAAAAATTGTATTACACGATTTATTGTCTGTACACTTCAAGATGTGTGTAATGTAGAAAAAACTAAATGTCATGTTTCAGAAAGATTAATAGCTGCTTCCACAGTTTCTTTATCTCTCATTTCTCATACCATTACTATATCTGGATCTTCTCTCATTGCCGCCCTAATTGCATTAACAAAAGAATCAGTATCTCTTCATACTTCTCTTTGAGAAAATATAGAATTTTTATCAGTAAAAATAAATTCTATTGGATCTTCTATTGTAATTACATGTTCATTTCTAGTCTCATTTATTCTATCAAGCATAGAAACCATTGTAGTAGATTTACCACTACCAGTAGGTCAAGTTACCAAAAATAATCACTGTTTTTTACCTAAGGTTTGATATAATCATTGTGGCAATCATAAATCTTCCATTTTTTTTGCTTCTCTCTCTATCCTTCTTAAAGAAAATCACATTTTTCATAATTTAAAATATCAATTAACTCTAAAAGGAATTCATTCTGATGAAACATAAGCAAAATCTATATCTTTTTTTTCGTAAAATGTTTTAATTTTATTATTATCTCATTTAAATAATTCTTCTGCTAATTTAAGCATTATTTCTTTTGTAAAAGTTCATGCTTGTTTTAATTTTCAAATTTTTCAATAAACTCTAAATGCTGGAAAGTCTCATTCTGAAAGATGTATATCAGAAGCCAATTTTCTGGCTCAATAATTTAATATTCCTTCTATATTAATTTTATCTTGATATGGCATATTTTTTTAAAATTAAAAAATAAATTTAATAAAAAATATTTTATTAATATAAATTATAGTATCATAAAATATAAATATTTGCAAAAAAAAAGATTATTTTTATAATCTTTAAACTTTTTAAAATTAATTTTTAATTATGGATTATAATAAAGCAAAAGAACTTTTAAAACTTCAACAAGAAGCAAGTAAGGTAAAAAAAGAACTATCAAATATTCATATTGAAGCAGAAACAAATTGAGTAGTTATAACTATTGATTGAGAAATGCATGTAGTTTCTGTAAAAATAGAAGATTTATCAATTTTACAAGATCAAAAAAAATTAGAACAGTCAATAATGGATGCTATAAATAAATGATTAAAAAAATCTCAAGAAATTGCCGCAGAAAAAATGAAATGAATAATGTGAGACATGTGATTAAATTTACCTTGAATGTAATTATTTTAAGATTTTTTAATTTTAAATTTTTCTTCTAAGAATTTAGTTAAAATACTATTTTGTAGTAATTTTTCTTTTTCTAAATTTATAATTTCTCATACATTAAAAATATTTTTTCAATCAAAAGGATTATTGATAAAATTTATTTTTATATCTCAATTTTCTGTAAATAATATAAAATCTTTAAGACTATTAAAAGGTGATGTATAATCATCTCATTTTAATTTATTAAGTTCCATGGTTTCTTTTAATAAATCAATTCTTTTTTCCAAGATTTTAGAAAATTTTGTAAGTCCATCAAGCTCTTTAATATTTTTTCAGGAAGAATTTAAATTTGATTTTGTAAGATCTTTTGTGGTAAGTCTAATATTTAATCATAAATTTTGCGCTTCTTGAAAAATATTTTTATAATCCTTTTTTTTATTTTTAGTAAAAAACATGATTTCATCTCATCAAATATACATTTTTGTATTATCTCAAAAATATTGTATTATAAATTTTTTAAATTTTTTAATTTTATTAGTCATTACATCTCAAGAATGAAGAAAAATATAATCTATTTTTTGATCTTCAGTCAAATCTTTATTTTCACTTACTTCTTTTATTACATTAAAAAAATCTCTAATATTTTCTACTCACATTCATTTTATATCAATAAAAAATAATTGTCACTCTTCTTTTATATCTTGATAAAAAGAGTTTTTATTTAAAGCATTTTTGTATGTTTTAGTAATAAAATCATCATTCTTATCTATATTTTGTCATGATTGTATTTTTGAAATAAGTTTATTATATCTATCAAATAAATCTTTTTCTACAAGTTCTCATTTACTAAATAAATCATAATTTTTATCTATTGGCATTATAAATTCTCAATAAATAATACATGATCTTATAAAAGAATTTATATCTTGATATAATTGTAATTTTTTTGAAATTTCTCATTTTTTTATAAGATTCATAATATTTAAAGTAAGTATAATTTTTCATTTTGGATCTCAATTTTCTCTTTCAAAAATCCTTGTTCTTTCTGTAACTTGTTTTCAATTAATTTTAAAAGTTTTTGTTAAAATTCATGATAAAACTTCATACTTAATACCATCTTCTTCTGTAAATTCATAAAAACTATTATTACAATATTTATTATAAATTTCTTTTTCTTTATCTATTATTTCATAAAAATTATTAGCTATATTAATATTCTCTTTTTGAATAGCTTTTTTTTCTAGATTGGATCTAGTTTTTGCAATTTCTGTTGCTATTTGCACTTGAGAAACATTTTTTTCTATTTTTCATATTTGAGAAAAAACTTGGATTGGATTTTTTAATTCTTTTCAAGGAAAATGAGTTTTTAAAGATTTTTCAAAAATTACATTTAATATATTTTGTAAGTTTTTTTCATCTCATAAATTTAAATCTGAACCATCACTTTTTGCTATAATAAAGTTTTTATAATCATCAAAAACTATTTTTAATCATAATGTATTGTTTTGTTGAATTTGACTTTTAAATTTTGCTAAAATTATATCTGTAAAAAACTGTCAATTTAAATCATTTAAAGCTTTAATTCAAGTAAAAATCATAGCATTATATTCTCATCAATTTTGAAATTCTTTTAATAATTTTAAAATAGGATAGTTTTTATCTATAGTTCTTATTAATTCTTGATTATTAGAGTTTTCATTAGATTCTATTATTCATTGAATTATAAACTCTTTTTTTCTTTTTAATTCTTGTTCTTTATAAATTCCAGCATTATTAATAACTGGTAATTTTAAAGATAAATTTAAATTTCATTCATTTAACATAAATATAAATTAATTTTATTTTTGTTTTGGAATAATATTTTTTATATAAAAGAAAAAAACTGAAAAACTAAAGAAAAAATTTTTAATTATTATTTTTGTCAATTCTAAAGCTATAATTATCTTCTATAAATCTTCATTTTAATGAACTTAAACATTTGACTACATTTGTGTGCCAACTTTTATTTGATGAAGCATATATTGATCAGTTATTGTTTCACCATCTAGAAAGTTGATCTATAGTAGAATATTCTTTTAAAAATTTATTATTTAAAGTTTTAACTATCCAATAAACTCATTCTTTTGGATTTAAAAAATCATAAGTACTTCAGGAGTCTGTATTTCAGACATTTCATACATTAAATGATGTTTTTAAAGATTTTCATAATCATGTTTCTGCAAGTCATAAACACATTAAAAAACTAGGATCTATTTTCCCATTTATTCATTCTTCTACCCATATATCCCAATTGTTAAAATCAGAAGTTGCATATTTATTTAATAAATTTTTTTGTCTTTCTGTTTCTGTTTCTCAATATATATAAAATGTTTTGTATTTACTTGTATTTGCTCTATTTCAATATACGCTTTTTAAATCTTCTATATATTTATATTGATATTTAGAGTCTAATTTTTCAAATTTTAAATGAGTTAAATTTAAAAATCTCAAAGGATCTACAGATTCGCGATTTTTATATATTTCAAAATGTAAATGTGGTCAACTTGTCATAATTCAAGCTCATTTTGTTCATGGAGCTCATCAGCTTTTGGCAAAAACTTGTCATGCTTGTATAAAATCAAATTGTTTTACATATACTTCTGATACATGTCAGTAAATTGTTACAAATCATGATTGATGTTTTATTGCGATATATCAATATTCTCAAACTTCTGGTTCATAAACAAAATAAACATAACCATTAGCAGGAGCTATTATATCTGTTCATTGAAATATAGGAATATCTATAGCTTCATGTTTACTTCATAATTGTTTAAAATATTCTGGATCATAAAAATAACTAGAAATTCAGTTATATGGTTCTACGGGCCATAAAAAAGGATTTATTTCTTCTAATTCTTCCTCTTTTTTTAATTTTTTTTCTAAAATAAAATATTTTTTAATTTCCAAACACTTTGGATTTTTATCAAAAATAAGTTCATTTAAATTATCTACATTATCAATATTAAAAGATCATGAAAAAATACTAATATCACAATTATATTTATTTGAAATTTTAGTAAAAACTTCATTATAGTCATTAAAAACTTCTCAAATTTTATTTTTTACATTTAATTGATTTTCTTGTTTGGAATTAATATATTTATTAAAAAGAGCTTCTTTTCATTTAGTTATTTTTAAAAGATTTTCTTTATATTCTTTTTGACTTGTTAAATATCTATTTTTTAAATCAAGTTCTTTTTTTAATTTTAAATTTTCAATTTTTGTTTTTTTTAAATTTTCTTTGTTAAAATAATTTTCTTTAATAAGATCTTTATATGTGTTTATTAAATTTTGTCAGTTTAATTCTATAATTGTTTTTAAATGAATATCGTTCATTATGTCAGATAAATTTCAATCATTTAAAATAATACTTCTAATAACATCTACATCTTTATTATCATTAGAATATACTAAAGTTCATTTTGAATAAATGTAATTTAAATAATTAAGAATATGAGATTTGTTTGTATTAATTTTTAATTCTAAATCATTATTTTTATTAATATATTCTTCAATTTTTTTATTTTGAAAAGTAATTATATCAATTATTTCTTTTATAGATTTATTTGTAGTTTCTATAGAATCATCCAATTGTTTTAATGCTATATTTAAATTTATTTTTTCTATTGATACAGTTCTTTTTTGCTCTTTATATTGTTTTTTTATGTTTTCTAATCTATTTAAAATATTTTCATAAGAATTAATTTTTCAATCATAATCAAAAATTAAAGACTCTTCATCTTTTGAAAGAGGAATATTATCAAAAACTAACTTCTGTTGTTTATTTTTAAAATCATCTAAAATTTTAGCAGTTCTTGATTTTTTAATTCACAAAAAAGTAGAGCTATCTACTTGTTTTAAAGTAACTCAAGAAGAAGCAAAAATGTTATTAAATATAAAAATAAACATTATGTATATAAGAATTGCTTTTTTTATATTGTTCATTATTTAATCTAAATATATATTAAATTAAGATTAGTTTATCACATTTTTTTAATAAAAGCAAAATTTTGTATAGGAAATTAAAATCATATAAAAAATCTTACTTTTACTTTAATACGAAAGTATGCGTTAGAAAAAAAAGAGCCAAAATAATTTGACTTATTTTTAATTTTTAATAAAGTATCGGGCATATTATTATTTTAATTAAAACATAAAATGATTACATTCAGTATTAAAAATAAATGAGAGTCAAATGAAAAACTTATTTTAAGATATAAAAAATTATTTTTT
>CAYUQQ010000059.1:0-6123 GCA_964446905.1 uncultured Candidatus Peribacteria bacterium | reverse complement strand
AATCAAAATGAACAAAATGTAAAATTAAAATGAAAAGCAATTCCTTATAATTTATCAAGAACTACAGCATGAGATTGTACTGATATTGAATATGTAATGCCAGATAAAGAATCAATTAAAAAATATAATTTTACACCAAGTTATGTTGTAATGTCTAGTATTAATATTAAAGATTCTTTTGAAAAAATTAATACCAAAATACTATTTGGTGATGTATCTGAAATTTATATGAGTTTAAATAATTTATACATTACATCAAATTTATATGTAAATTATGATTTTAGTTGTCCTGTAATAAAATGTATTAAAGCTCCTTGTCCTATATGATGTATTATGCCTTATTATTATAGATGAGAAAACACTTTGGTTCATAAATTAAATATTTCTTGATCTAATTTAAATTACAGTGGCTCAAATATTATTCCTTGAAGACCCTTAAATCAATATTCTATGGATGAATATAAAAATTATTTTAGAATAATTACATCATGAGTTTATCCAAAAAGAAATACAAATTTATTTATTTTAGATAAAGATTTAAAATTATCTTGAAGTCTTACAAATTTGGCTCCAGACGAAAATTTTCAAAGTTCTAGATTTATCTGAGATAAATTATATCTTGTAACTTTTGAACAAATAGATCCATTGTTTGTTATTGATGTAAGTGATAATATAAACCCAAAAGTATTATGAGAATTAAAAATTCCATGATATTCTACATATCTACATCCATATGATTCAAATAATCTTATTTGATTATGATATAATACTAGTGTAAATAAATGGTGATGAACAGTAAATGATTGATTAAAAATTGATTTATATGATATATCTGATTTTAAACATCCTATTCAAAAACATACTTTAACTTTATGAGATAAACAAAGTTATTCGGAAGTTTTAAATAATCCTAGATTATTTGTATGGAATAGTAATAAAAATTTATTATTTTTACCAGCAATACTTTATACAAATGCAAATGATACAAATGATTCATATAGAAATAAGGATGTTTTTCAATGAACAATAGTTGTAAAAATTGATAAAAATTCTTGAATTAAAGAGCAGACAAGAATTACTCATATAGATACAACTTGATTAGAAGAAAAAAGAAAAGAAGAATGTGCAAAATTAACCAATGATACAAATATATCGTGTAAAAAGTTAATTGATTGAAGAGAATATTGTCCGCCATCTTATAGTTATGTTCCACCTTATTGTTATGCAGAAAGCTCAGTTTGAGAATATCTAGCAAATCAAATTTGGAATTTTAATAATGATTTTATTATAAGAAATTTATATTTAGATAATATTTTACTTACTTTAAGTAATAATAAGATTCAATCAAATGATATAAATTCTAATTTTCAAAAATTACAAGAAGTTAAAATGGATTAAATTAGTTATTACCTATTAGTTACTGGCTAATAGCTAATAATACAAACAAGCACAATATATTTTTCTATAATATTTACCAAAAATACATGCATTTTATATTTTAATTTTATATTATTATGTTAGATAAATTAAAAAATCTTGAATTTAAAACAGTTTTTAAATATTTATGATTTTGAATAATATTTATTATATTTATCGCTTTTGCATTATGAATTATAAGTTTTATTTTTAGCGGTATTAATTCAAATTTTTTCTGATGAAAAAATTATTCATATGATAATTATTGATGACCATCTTTTGCTCTACAAAGTCAAAAATGAATTTCTAATTCTATAAAAGAAAATTATGTATGAACAAGTAATGTTACTTCATTAAATGAATCTAATTATGAAATTAAATCTTATAATGTTAATTTAGAGTCTAGCAAAGTAGAAGAAGATTGTAATAAATTAATTAATTTATTAAATAAAGAATACACAAAAACAGATAATATTAATATATCAAAAAATTATTGTTATTTAAATATAAAAATTTTAAAATGAAAAGAACAAGAATTACTTACTCTTTTTAATCAATTTAAGTTAAAAGACATTAATTCTAATATTGTAAATATCGTAAAAAGTTATTCTTGAATTACAGATAAAATAATTTGATTAAAAAAAAGAGTTGATGAAATTGATTTATTATTATTAGAATCTAAAACAAATTATAATGAATTATGGAGTAGTTTAAAAAATAAAAACATTTCTCCAGAAAGTATAGATGCATTAAATAAAATTATTCAAAATAAATCAAGTTTAATAGTTCAATTTTCAAATGATAAACAAAATTTATTACAACAAATTGATGATTTAGTAAAACAAAAAGAAGAATATATAGAACAAATAAATTATATAAGTTTTTATATTAATTTTACCAAAAAAGTAATTGTAGATTTTGAAGAAATTAAAGATTGATGGTATTATTCATATAAATCTTTGGTAGAAACATTTAATGATACTATTAAAAATTTAACAGTAAATCTTTTTAGCTTCTTATTAAAAGCAATTAATGTAATTATATATATAATAATTTGATTTTTGTTTATACTTGTATGATGAAAATTAATTTATAAAATATGAAAAAAAATTATATTTAAATAAGAAAATAAATATAAGTTATACCTAATAAACATTAGTTTTTAGCCTTTTTCTTTTTAAAAATCTTTTATATTAAACTAGATTGTTTCACTACAGGGAAATTATAAAACAATTTTTATCGGATACAATATAACAAAATATAATTTATTTTTTAACTTTATATTATTATGTTAGAAACAAATGATGCAAATTTTACAAAAGACATATCTTCTTGAATTTGTCTTGTAGATTTTTGGGCCGAATGGTGTTGACCATGTAGAGCAATGCTTCCAAAAATGGAAGAATTATCAAATAAAATTTGAGATAAGGCAAAAATTTTAAAAATTAATGTAGATGAAAATACGTTTATTACATCAAATTTTAAAATCATGAGTATTCCAACTTTAATCTTGTTTAAAGATTGAAAAAAAATAGATCAATTTACATGAATGCAAGATATTAATTTTTTGGAATCTAAAATTAATGAAATTTTAGATAAATAAATTATCTAAACAATAGCTAATTTTAGGAAAATTTTATATATAAAAAGACTTTATTTTTGACTTTTTGAGATTTTGTTTAAAATATTAATAGTTTTAATCAAAATTCAACAGTTTAAATAATTTAATTCAAATAACAAAATTAATATATATTATGTCAACAGAAATAATAGCTTTTATAGCTTGATTTATAATTTCAGGCGCGTTTTTATATTTTTTTATGCAAAAAAAAATAAAATTATTATCAAAAGAAAAAAACGATATTTTTAATGAAGAAAAAAAGAATTTAAATAAAGAAAAAAATATTTTAGAAGAAGATAAAAAGAAATTAGAAGAAATTAAAACAAATATTGATTTAAGAAGTCAAAAAATAGATAAAATGGAAGAAAAAATTCTTGAAAAAGAAGATAAATTAGATAAAAAATCAGATGAAATTGAAATTAAACAAAAAAATTTAAATAAACAAATAGAAGAGTTTGATAAATCAAAACAAGATTTAGAAAAAAAGAGAAATGAATTAAGTACTAAATTATCTTCGATAGCAAAATTAACTCAAGAAGAAGCTAAAGAATTAATAATTAAACAAACTGAAGAATTATATGAAAAAGATTTTTTAAATTTTATAGAAAAAAAGAAAAACGAATTAAAATTAAAAGAAAAAGAAATTTCAAAAGAAATTATTATTAAATCAATACAACAGTATGCAGGTGAAGTTATTTCTGAAAACACTCAAACAACTATACATTTAGAAGATGATAATATTAAATGAAAAGTAATTTGAAAAGAATGAAGAAATATTATTGCCTTTGAAAGAGCAACTTGAGTTTCTTTGATTATAGATGATACTCCAGATACTGTATTTATTTCTAGTTTTGATTTATTTAGGAGATATATAGCCAAAAAATCATTAGAACAATTAATAGAAGATAAACGAATTCAACCAGCTCGTATAGAAGAAGTTGTAGAACAAAATCAAAGAGATGCAGAAAAATTAATATTTGATTTATGAGAAAAAACTATTAATGAAATGTGAATTACATGAATTCCAGAAGAAATAATTAGTCTTTTATGAAAACTGAGATTTAGGACTAGTTATGGACAAAATATATTAACTCACTCTAAAGAGGTTGCATATATTGCAGAAATGATAGCAAAGGAAATTTGAGCAGATCATAATTTGGCATTAAAATGATGATTACTTCATGATATTGGTAAAGCAATGGATCACGATATAGAATGAACACATCCAGAAATCTGAGCTCGTATAGCTAAAAAACATTGATTTTCTCCAAATTTAATAAATATAATTGAATGACATCATGATAATGTTCCTTGTACATGTATAGAGACTATGATAATACAAATAGCTGATACAATAAGTGCAGTAAGACCATGAGCTCGTAAAACCTCTGTAGAACAATATATTAAAAGAATTCAAGAAATGGAAAATTTAGTTTCTGAATTTAAATGAGTTAATAAGGCATATGCACTTAGTGCATGAAGAGAAGTGAGAATATTTGTAGATTCTGATACAATTTCTGATCTTGAAGCAGAAAAATTAGCAAGAGAAATTGCTGTATCTATAGAACAAAATTTAAATTATCCATGAGAGGTTAAAGTAAATTTAATTAGAGAAAAAAGAATAATTGAATACGCAAGATAAAAATAATAATTTATTTATAATTTATTTTTCATGTATCCACAAATTGAAATTTTTTGAATTACAATATATACATTCTGATTATCTTTAAGTTTTGCTTTTATTTTATTTTTTTGAATGTTATATAAATTGTCTATAAAATTTGGCATTAATACAAATTTTTTTCTATGAAATATATTTTATTTTTTTATTTCTTCATTTATTTTTTCTAGATTATTTTATGTAATTGCGGAATGGAAAGATTATAAATATATTTTTAATGAATGATTTTTAAAATTTTTCTTTATGTCAGATTACAATTTTTCTTTAATATGATGAATTTTTGGTTTTTTGCTTATTTTATTTATACAAATAAAGAAATTTAAATTAAATAGTAATAAATTTATAGATGCTGTTGTTTTATCATTTTTATTTGCATGAATTATTTGATATATTTGAACATTTTTGTGATGACAAATTTGTTGAACTCCTACAGATTTGCCCATATGAATAACTTCAGATTCACTAAGTAAATGCGCATACACCATGTCTACTTTTCCATTGTCTATTATATATACAGTAATTGTGTTTTTGTTATTTGTAATTTTTTATATTTTAAAAATTTTTATAAAAACAGAATGATTAATATGATATATTTGAATTATTATTTTTTGTTTATTTTTATTAATATTTGAAAATTTTAATTGAAATATAGATATTTTTAAATCTTATTTTTATTTAAATATTAATCAAATTGGTTCTATTTTATTAATATTATTATGAATTAGATGATTAATAAAGATTTACAAAAAAGAAATTATGTAATTATATTTTTAATATTTTCATATTCATTTTTAACTGGAGTTTTTTTAACTAATATATACAATAATTTTATTGTATATATTTTTTTATTAATTATTTTAATATCGATTCAATTAATTTTTTATTTTAAAGAAATTATTAATTTAATATTTATATGATTAATTTGATTTTTAATTTGAATTTTTTTAAGTATTTACAATTTAAATTCAATTAATATTAAAGAAGATTTTTTAATAAAACAAACTAATAATTTTACTAAAAAAATTGATATAAAATGAAAAGTTAAATATAATTATTCTCAGGATGAAAATCTTAGTTCTTATTTAATTTCAATTATTGATTTAAATTGAAATAAAATCAATTTTGATATAAATTTAATTATTAAAGTTAATAAAAAATCTTTTTTACAAACATGAGACATTGTTGCTTTTAATTCAAAAATTATAAAACCAGAAAATATAGATAATTTTGAATATGATAAATATTTATTATTAAAAAATGTTTATGGTACAAGTTATGTTTATAATTTTATTTTAGTTTGAAATGAAATTTGAATATACGACAAGTTTATTGTTTATATAAAAACAAATTTTTTAAATATTATAAACTCTATTTACCCAAAAGATACGGCTCCTTTTTTGTGATG
>CAYUQQ010000058.1:0-6432 GCA_964446905.1 uncultured Candidatus Peribacteria bacterium | reverse complement strand
TTAAAATTAATTTTTATTAAGTATATATTTAAAATTTTTCTATAATTCATTTATTTATTCTTTAAATTTATTAATTAATATATTTAATACTATTTGAAATATTTCATTTTCTAATTCAATTAATTCATTTGTTTTAAAATTAGATAAAACCCAGTCTGCAGGATCATATTTATTATCAAATCAAACTCAAATTTTAATACGTTTAAATTCTTCACTTCAAAAAGTTTTTATAATTGATTTAACTCCATTATGTCATCAATCACGTCATTTATTACGAAAACGAATTTTATTAAATTCCATACTTATATCATCAAAAATTATATAAACATCTTTTTTAAAATCTAGTTTATAAAAATTACAAACACTTATTATACTTTCTCAACTTAAATTCATAAAAGTAATAGGCTTTAAAAGTATAATTTTTTCTCAATTAAAAATTCATTCAGAAATTAATCATTTAAATTTTGAATCTTTAAAATTTTCAAATCACCAAAGATTTTTTAAATAATCTAAAAACATAAAACCTGCATTATGCCTAGTTTTTTTATATTCTAATCAAGGATTTCAAAGTCAAATTATTAATTTCATTTTTTAAAAATATAAAATAAATACTATATTATATAAAATACTTTAAATTCTAAACTTAAAGCATTTCCATACAAATTACTTAAATAAAAAAACCTAATATAAGAAAAAATATCCCTAAAATAAATAAAATAAAAGGAACTAAATTAAAAATAATTTTATTTTTAATAAAATATTTTGACATTTGAAGAAAAAGTTTTGGAGCAATAAGCAACATTAGTCCTTTTAAAAAGGCTATCCAACCTATTATAGTAATAATTACTGTCAAATTAGCTTCCCAAATATTATGGAATGTTATTAATAAATAACCCATAATTACTGCTAGAATTGCACTAATAAAAGTAATAGAAATATTATTAATATATTCCTCAAGTATTTTTTTAAGCATTTGCTTGTCTAAAATAATACCAATACCAAAAGTAAAGTATATTATTCATAATACTTGAAAAATTTGTGCATCACTCATATAAAAATATTATTAAAAAATAAAAATTTCTAGAGCAACATTTATATTTTATTATTTCTTAATAAAAAACAAATTAAAATTTAACAATAAAATATAAATAAAAAAAATATTGTCTTTTTAAAATTTTTAAAAAAAACTTGATTTTAAAATTAGCATCAATATAATAGAGATGCTAAGATAGTTATTCATATTTTATTTCTTAACTTTTATACTTATGTTTAAAGGTAAAGTTTACTTTTATAAAAATATAAATGGGAAAGAAGATACTTTTGAACAAGAGTTTGACAATCCTAGATCATATTATGATTTTATAGAAGCTAATCCAGAATATAATCTTACTCTTGATAGAGGTTTTATCAATCCATTTAAACAATGGCATAATTTAATGGAAAATATGATAGATAAAAAATTTGACCAATTGTTACTTGGATATGATAATCTAGAAAAAAATAAAACCCAATCTAATTTGCCTGCTTGAGTAAACTTAGATAAGTATAGAAAAGATTTATTAAAAATTAGAGAAGAAAAAAAAATAAAAGAAAAAGAAAAAAATGAGTTAAATTTAGCTAAAAAAGAATTAGAATCTTATCTAAAAGAATTTGAGCATGATGATAAAAAAACAAAAGATATCAAAGAAGATATTAAAAAAATTGATGCAAGATTAAAAGAATTAATTTAAAATTATATATTTCCCATTTATAAAAAAAGTCCGAAGATTCGGACTTTTTTTAATTTAAGAATACTATTTTTTCTATTTACTCAAAAATATAAACTTAATTTTAATAAAAAATTTTTACCTTAAAAACATAATTAAATTACTCTAAATTAATACTTTTTTTAAAAAAACAAATTTCTCTTGATAATGCAAAAACTACAATAATAAAATGACTTATAACAGGTATATTTAAGAAAAAAAATAAAAAAAATATAATTATTATTTCTTTTGAGTAAGAATTTATATTTTTATATAAAATTTTAATTATTGGTATAAAAATTATAAAAAATCAAAAAAATCAAATAGAATATAATATATCTAATAAAAAATTATGTGATCTATCTATTAAAAAATTATTTGAAACAAATTTATTTAAAGTATTTGTTTTAAATAAATCTAAAGTATTTCATAATGTATCAAATCAATATCAAAATATTAAATTTTGTATATTATTTGTTAATAAAATTACAAAAACATTTTCCCAAATAGCAAATCTTGTATACAGGCTTAATATTTTATCATTTGTTAAATAAATATATCAAAAAATAAATAAAATTAAAATTATAAATAAAATTACTATTTTTTTAATTTTTATATTATTAATAACATAAAAAACTTTATATAAAAAATAAAATCAAAATAATAAAATTCAAAAAAAACTTTTAGATGTAATTATTAAAAATAACAATATTGTAAAAAAAGCAATAAATTCATTTGATTTTATGGTATATTTAAAAAATAAAATTGGCAAAACTAATAATATATATCCTGCTAAATAATTAGAATTTCAAAAAGTTGAATAAATAGAACTTGCATCTATATATCATATATATTGTAATATTGCATATAAAAAAATTGGTATTAAAGTAAATAATATTGTTGAATTTATAATATTTTCTATTTTTTTATTTAAACAAAAAACAAAACAAATAAAAAATAATAATAAAATAAAATAAAAAATTGTTCAATGTGGTCTTTCAAAATTTCAAAAAATAGAATCAGATAAGTTTTGTGTAAAAATTAAAGATAATATAAAACTAATTATTACCAAAAATCAAAAAATTATTATATTTTTATTATATTTTAAATAATTATTTTTTATAAAAAAAATAAAAAAAATTGAAAACAAAAAATAAAAAATAATAATTTTTGTGTATTCAAAACCATGAAAAAAATTAATTCAAAAAAAATCAAAAAAATTACTAAAAATTAATGGAATTATTATATAAATAGAACCAATTATTGTTATTATTATTTTTTCAAAAAATAATTTATTTATATTAATCATTTTTTATTATTGTTTGCATTATTGAATTTATATCTTTAACATCATTAACGCTAATTTTTTTTAATTTAAGAGGAATACTTTGAATAATGTTATTAATACTTCAGTTATTAATTTCTAAAACATTTAACACACCTTGTTTAATTTTTTCAATTACTATAAATGTTTTTTCTTCATTATTGGTATTTTTTGCTTTAAATATAACTCATTCTTTTAGACTATTAAATTTATTAATTCTTTCATGAAACTCTTTTTTTTCATGTTTATTAAATTCCCACATAAATTTTTAATAAAAAATTATTTATAAAAACTAAATATTATACGAATTTAATTTATTTTATCTTCTAAAAAAATTTTAATGATTGCTAATATTGGAACTGCTAAAATTATTCAAATTATTCAAAATAAATTTGCTCAAATTATAAAAGCTGTAATGGTAGCAAATGGTGATATTGATAAAGTTTTACTCATTATATAAGGTACAAGAAAATTATTTTCTATTTGTTGAATTATAATATATAATATAACAACTATTATTACAGCTTTTAATCAAAAAAATGCAGAAATAGCTATAACTGGTAAAAGTGCTATAATTGGTCATAAATAAGGTACAAATTCCATAAGTCATGCTATTAATGCTAATAAAAAGTATTCCTCTATATAAACTCAAAAAAGTCTAATAAAAATTAATCCAAAAAAAACTAAAACAAAAATACTTAATCAAAGTAATGCTTGTCATTTTAACCAAAGATATAAAGAATCTATTATTTTTTCTTCTTTTGAGACTATATATTTAGAAATTTTTATTGGTAAAATTTGATAAAAAAATTTTCTAATTTGTTTTCTTTCTAATGCTATAAAAAAAGCAAAAACAAAAACAATAAAAAATGTTCAAATCGTATTTGTAATAGAAAAGAATATTCATGCTCAACTTGTAAGAAATTTTTTAAAATTATTTGTAAGAAATGATGAAATAGTAGAAAAATTATTAGAAAGAGAATCAATTAATGAATTGAAATCAATTTTTGATAAAATTCATTGTAAATTATTTTCAATAAAAACAGGTAATCCTAATCAAGATATTCAATATTGAATATAAGAATCTTTTAATCAATTAAGCCAAATAGAAATATTTGATACTATTAAAACTGTTTGTTTTATAAAAATAGGAATTATAGCAAAAAAAACTATAACTATAAATATAATTAATATTGAATATATTAAAGTGATGCCTAACCAATCAGGAATTTTATATTTATTAAGTTTATTTAAAAAAGGAGAAAATAATATATTTAAAAATAATGCAAAAAATATAATAACCAATATTTTAAATATATTAAATAAAAAATATAAAATTCCTATAGTTAATATTATTATCAATAATTTAATTATAAAATCCTTGTATTCTAATAAAATACTATTATCTTTTATATTTTTTTTCATATATTATTATAATAATTAAAATTTTTGGTAATTTAATAACCTTAAAAATTTAATCACGTTTATTGTATTTTTTCTGGAACATTTTTTACATCAACAAAAAATTCATCAAATTCTTCTTTTAAAAGTTCTTCTTTTTGAATTAAAACTTTTGATATTTTTTGGTGTAAATCTTTATGTGTTTCTATAATTTTATATGCTCTTTTATAAGCTTCTTTTAAAATTTCTCTTATTTTTAAATCAATTAATTCTTGTGTTTTTTCACTTATTATCTTATTCTTTCATTCAAATTCCAAAAAATTACCAGTTAATGGTTCTTGTACAAAATTTTGTGCTCATAAATCTTTATCAAATCAAAATCTTGTAATCATAGATCTTGCAATTTCTGTAGCCTTATCAATATCACTTGATGCTCAAGTTGTAATATTTTCTTCACCAAAAAATATTTCTTCAGAAACTCTTCATCAATATAAAGTTGCTATTTCATCAATATATTTTGCTTTTGATATAAAAAATTTATCTTTTTCTGGTAAAAACCAAGTTACTCACATTGCAGATCATCTAGATAAAATAGAAATTTTATGTACAGGATCTGGATGTGGCAACATTTTGCCAACCAAAGCATGTCAAACTTCATGAAATGCTGTAATTTGTTTTTCTAACTCATTCATTTTTAATGATTTTTTTGTATTTCACATAATAACTTTTTCGATAGATTTTTGTATCATATCTTGAGAAATTGTTTTTGATTTTAATTTTCAAGCCAATATTGCTGCTTCATTTAATAAATTTGCAAGATCTGCTCAACTAAATCATACCGTAGCAGATGCTATTTTTCTTAAATCAATATTTCCATCTAATGGTTTATTTTTTACATGAACTTCAAGAATTTTAACTCTATCTTCAATATTTGGTAAATGAATAATAATTTTTCTATCAAATCTTCATGGTCTTAACAAGGCCTTATCAAGCACATCTGCTCTATTTGTGGCTGCCATAACTATTACGCTAGTTTCATTATCAAAACCATCCATTTCAGTTAAAATTTGATTTAATGTTTGTTCTCTTTCATCATGACCTCATCAAATTCATGGAGATCTTTTTTTACCAATAGCATCTATTTCATCTATAAAAATAATAGAAGGGGCTTTTTCTTTTGCTTCTTTAAACAAATCTCTTACTCTGGCAGCTCATACTCATACAAACATTTCAACAAATTCTGATCATGATATAGAAAAAAATGGCACTCAACTTTCTCATGCAACAGCTCTAGCTAATAAAGTTTTTCATGTTCATGGAGATCATACCATAAGTACTCCTCTTGGAATTTTAGCTCATAAATCTTTATATTTTTTTGGATTTTTTAAAAAATCCACAACCTCTATTAATTCTTCTTTTTCTTCTTCTGCTCAAGCAACATTTGCAAACGTAATACTATCTTTTTGATCTTTTGGATCATATAAACGTGCTCTAGATTTTATAAAAGCCATAGGAGAATTTGCTCATCAAGCCATTCTTGAAAAAAGAAAAATAATAAAAACTATAAAAATTAAAGTACCTACTATACTTGGTGCAAAATCAGATAAAAATTTAGAAAGAGTATTATTTTTAATAACAATTTTAGTAGGATTATTAATGTTATTAAAACCTAAATCTGTAATTTTATCATTTACAGGTAAATTAATTTTATCAATATTTTTTATAGTAATTTTTTTATTTCAAACATTACTTATTTCTTGCTTTTTTTGTATAGCATATAAAATATTTCATTCTATATTTATTTCACTATAAATTCAAGAATTATAATTAACAAGAACTTCATTTAATCAAATTTTATCATTTATAATTTCCTTATTTCAATTAGTTAAAAAAACATAAATTAAAGAAATTATTAATGCTATTAAAAATGTAAATGGTACTAACAATGTAGAGGAAGTTGCA
>CAYUQQ010000057.1:0-6466 GCA_964446905.1 uncultured Candidatus Peribacteria bacterium | reverse complement strand
TAAATTAAAAGAATTGCCAACTGAATTATTTAATTTACCATTAGTTTATTTAGATATAAATGAAAATAAAATATCTGAAATTGATACTCAAAATAAAGATGTTTATATTCAAATGAATCATTCAGAATTCAATAAAGCAAATTATAATACTGATTATGATTTAAATAAAAAGAGTGATTATTGTATTATGATTCATGATGGCAATGGACATAATTATGATAGAAGTGAATTTGAATATGCTATTAGTGATGGACAACTATTTTGTATTTCTGAATCTAAAAATAAAATAGCTTTAAAAGATTTCATTTTATATTGTGATAAATTATCGGATACATTTTTTGATGAAGATGATTATGACGAAGAAAAATTAGAAGAACTACAATTTGAAATTTATGATATAAAAGGAGAAAAGAATTCTGATTTTAATATTTTAATGAATTTATCTCCAATATTAAGTTTACATTCTAATAAAATCGAAACTCACAATAAAAAATGTTATGAATTAACTAAAGAACAATACTTAATAAATCCAGATTATATTTTAACTAAAGAAGAAAAAGAAATAAAATTAAAAGAACAAAATGAAAAATTATTAAAAGAGGAAGAACAAAAGCGAGAAAAGAAACAACGAATAATAAATAGAGTTTTTGAATTGTGTGATTCTGATATTGTTGTAAATAAATTTAATTCAAAAGTCGTTGATATATTTAAAAAATTAACAAATAATACAAATAAACTCACACTGAACAATAAAGAAATATCGATTGAATATAAAATATTATGGGAAGGTGATTTTAGTTGTAATAATAAAGAATTTTATCTGAAAGATTTAGTATGTTAAATAAAATTTATAAAACTCAATATTTTATTTAAATTTGCTTTTTTTTAAATTTAACTTAAAATTATAAGGTATTTTTGATTATATTAATAATTTTAAGTTCAAGTTTTTAATATATTTTAGTTTAAACTTTAAATATAACACTTTATTAAATGATAATATAAACAATAATACTATATTTTATTTTATTATTTTAATTTTATGGAAGGTGCTATATCAGAAGGAGTTATTAAAAAAATTAAGGATAAATGATTTTGATTTATCCAAGCAGAATGACTTTCTGAAGATTTATTTTTTCATTTTACTGCTTTTGAATGAGGAACTGATACTTTTAATTCTTTAAAAGAATGACAAAAAGTTTCTTTTCAAATTTGAAAAGGTAGTAAACCCGGTTCTAAACAAGCAATTAATATTAAATTAATTGGTTAGTTTTAAAAAAGCTTGAACAAAAAAATATTAAAAACAATTAATTTAAATTTTTTTGTATTTTAAAAACAAGGTTAATATTAACCTTGTTTTTATTTTGATTTTTTTTAATTATAAATATAATAAAACTTATTTAATTATAATAAATAATCATATTTTTATGTATTGTAAAACTCGTTTTGCACCCAGTCCTACAGGTAATCCTCAAATATGAAATTTAAGAACAGCAATTTATGATTGGCTTACAGCAAAACATGATAATTGAATTTTTTATGTAAGATTAGAAGATACAGATCAAGATCGTTTTGTTAATGGTACAGCTGATACACTTATAAAATCACTTAATTGGCTTGGTATTAATCCAGATGAAGGTTTTATGTGAGAAAATATCCCTGAATTATGAGAATTTGGTCCTTATGTACAATCAAAAAGAAAAGATTTATATAAAAAATATGCTGAAGAATTAGTAAAAAAATGATGAGCTTTTTATTGTTTTTGTCCAAAAGAAGAATATAAAGACAATGAAGAAGATCATGAAATAAAAAATAATCATGATTTTAATTGTAGAGATTTAACTCTAGAAGAAATTCAAAATAAAATCAAAAATTGAGAATCTTATGTTATAAGACAAAAAATTCCTTTAAATGAAAACATTTTAACTTCCGACTTAATTCATTGAATACATAATATCTCATCAAATACCCTAGATGATAATATACTTTTAAAAAGCGATTGACATGCTACTTATCATTTAGCTCATTTAGTTGATGATCATTTAATGCAAACATCACATGTACTTAGAGGTGAAGATTGGTTACCATCTTTAGCAAAAAATATTTTACTTTTCAAACAAATGTGATGGGAACCTCCAAAGTATGCACATTTATCACTTATTATGATAATTGATAAAGAAACTTGAAATAAAAGAAAGTTTTCAAAAAGAAAATGAGATCCTACATTTTTTGATATTATTAAAGCTTGATATTTACCAGAAGCTGTTTTTAATTTTATAGTATTTTTATGATGGAATCCTTGAAAAGGTGAAACAAGAGAGATTTATTCAAAAGAAGAGCTTAGTAAAATTTTTAAATTAGAAGATTGCAATAAAGCCTGAGCACTTTTTGATATTAATAAATTAAATTGGATGAATAGTGAATATATTAAAAAGTCAGAAACAAATTATATTTATGATAAATTAGAGGAATATCTAAAAGAATATGATCCTCCATTTTATAATAATATTTTTTCTAAATTTCCAAAAGAATATAATTTAAAAATCATTAAAGAACTTCAAACTAGACTTATAAAATTTGAAGATTTTAAATGACTTACTACTTTTTTTTATTCTGAACCTGAAATTAAAATAGATTTACTACTTAATGAAAAAATGTGAATAAATAATCTTGAAATTGTAAAAAAATCATTAAAATTAGCTTTAGAAGTTTTAAACTTAGATAATTTAGATGATATTAAAAATAAATTTATAGAAAAAATTAAATTAATAGGAATGAAAAATGGACAAGTATTGTGGCCTGTAAGAGTTAGCTTAAGCGGAGAAGAATTTTCTCCATGAGCATTTGAATTAATTTATATACTATGAAAAGAAAAGTCAATAGCAAGAATTAATAAATTTCTTGATTATATTAAATAATTATTATATAATAAATAAGAATTAAAATCTAAATTAATTTAAATCATTAAAAATACAATATATGAACTATTTAATTTTAAAAAATATTATAGAATCAACATTAACTCATTTTAAATGTAAAAATTGTAATTCTACAGTTACAGAAGGTAATATAAATATACTTTGAACTGCATGAAATTCTATTAATATGGAAATTATTTGTCCAAAATGCAAAACTACATGAATAGCTAAAGCAGAAATATGATTAGTTGGTACTATTAAAACATGAGAAATAGAAAAAACACAAATAAATAAAACAAATATTCAAGATTCAGATATTATTTCTTTAAGAGAATCATTAAAAAATTGTGATTCTTTAAATGATTTATTTAAATAAAATTATTATGAAAATAATTTATTGATTTTTAATTATAATAGTTCTTTATATTCTTTCTATATTTATTTTGCCAGATTTTACAGATGATATAGCAAGTAAGATATGAATTTTAAGTATTAATCAAAAAATAAGAAATTTAAAAAATTTTGCAGATAATATTTGAGAAAATTTAACTGAAATAAAATCTTCTGAAGAAATTATTAATAAAGCAAAAGATATTACAAACACAATAAGTTGAAGTATTAATACTACCAAAACTATTATAAATGAAAAAATATCACAAACTAATAAAGTTGTTGATTCTGCAATTAAAACAAAAGACTCAATAAATGAATTAACTGAAAATATTTCAAATCTTACAAGTTTATCATGAAGTACTAATTCATGAACCCAAAATACATGAACATTAAATAATTAATCACTACTAATTCAAAGTAAAAAATAATTTATTACAAAATAAGATAATTTTTAAATAAAAAAAATTAAAAAATTGTATTAAATTTATTTTATAATTTTATATTAATTTATGGTTTATGTAATACCTACAGATACATGTTTTTGATTTGCATGCAATATTTATGATAAAAAAAATTATAAAAAAATATATGCAATTAAATGAAGAAATTTTATAAAACCTCTTCCTATTTTAGTAAAAACATTTGAAGATTTAGAATATTTGACTGAAATTAATGTTAATCAAATAAATTATTTAAAATCATATCCTTATCCTTTTACATTATTAATTAAACCAAATAAAAATTTTAAATATCCTGATTTTATAGAAAAAAATGATTATAAAAAAATTGCAATTAGAATTGCAGAAATATGTATTCCATGAGAATTTTTACATATGTTTAATTATCCTTTATTTTTAACATCTGCAAATATAAGTGATCAAAAAGAATTATTTTCTTCTCTTGAAATTAAAAAAGAATTTAATAATAATTTAAAAGATTTAGAAATTATTGAGGCTCAAATAGAAAAAAGACCAGCATCAAATATATTTGAATTTATAAAAGATAGTTTAGAAATTAATTTTATAAGAAAAAACTATTAAACAAATTATGAAAAAAAAATTTAAACTTATTGATATTGTAACCTTAAAAAAGGTAACAAGTCTTTTTGCTGGTAATTATAAGACATCTTTTCATTGAACCTGAATAGAATTTGAAGATTTAAGAGAATATAATTTATGAGACGATATAAAATATATTGATTGGTCAACTTCTGCAAAAACATGAAAAACTTTTATTAAAAAATATCAAGAAGAAAGAGAATTATGTACTATTTTTGTATGTGATATCTGATGAAATATGCAATTTTGAACTCAAAATAAAAATATATCAAAACTAGATACTCTTTTGGAAATTTTTTATCTTTTGTGATTATCTTCATTTAAAAATAATGATAAAATTTGAGCTTATTTGTTTGATTCAAAAATACAATTAAAAATACCACCAAAAAAATGACAAACAAACTTATGGCTTATAATAAACAAAATTATAGAATATAAAAAAAATAATAATATAAATATTTCTAATTTAAATATTCTTTTAAAAGAACTTTATACAAAAGAAATTAAAAATAATTTAATTTTTATATTAACAGATGAATATAAAAATTTAAATGATAAATATTTTAAAGCATTAGCAATTAAAAATGATATTATTTTTATAAATATTTTTGATGATTTTGAAAATAATTTAAATATAAATTGAATATTTAATTTTACTAACATAAGTATTTATAATAATATTCAAATTCAAAATAAATGAAAAAAAGAAAAATATATATTAGAAAGAAAAAAACAAAAGGATTTATTTAAGAAAAAAATTGTAAATTTATGATGAAATTATTTAGAAATTACAAATTCTACAAATATTTATCAAGTTTTTTATAAATTTTTTAAATTAAGACAAAATATATCTTAAGATATTACGGAAAAATTATTGGAACGCAAAACAATTTGAGTCCGGACTCAAATTGTTAAAATTAAATCTCAAAATTAACTTTTTCTATTGGTGCTAATTCAATATTAAACTTTTTAATTCAAACAGATCAAGAAAATGCTATTTCTGCCATATTTCAATTAAGACTTACTATTGTTCATATTCAATACATAACATGTTTAATTTTATCTCAAAGAAAAAAAACTGAAATATCATTATTTAATAATTTACTTTTTTTTGGTTTACTTGTAGAATTTATATCAAAACTAATATCTATATTTGAAAAAATATTAGTCTTTAAACTACTTAAAATACTTATCTGTTCTACTAAGTCTTCAGGAATTTCTTTAACAAATCTGGAACACGGATTTGCACTATAATTTCAAAATAAATATCTTTCATTTGCTCTAGTAATATAAAGATTAAATTTTGCTCTTGTCATAGCAACATACATTAATCTACGCTCTTCTTCTAATTGTGCAGATTCCAATAAAGATCTACTATGAGGAAAAATTCATTCTTCTGCTCAAGTAATAAAAACATTATCAAATTCAAGTCATTTGGATAAATGTATTGTCATTAATGAAACTTTAGATGAATTTTTATCATCAAAATTATCCATATCTGTAATTAAAGCTATATCTTCTAAAAATAATCTTAGAGATTCACTTGGCTCTAATCAGTTATATTTTGAGGCAACATTTTCAAGTTCAATAATATTATCTATCCTTGATTCATATTCTTCTTCATCATATTCATTTTTTAAGTATTCTTTATATCAAATTTTTTTAATTATAAATTTTATTAAATCTAATACACAATTTTCGGTAGCAAATTTTTTAAATTCTTTAAATTGATCATAAAAAAACTCAACTCATTTTTTAGCTTGACTAGTTAAATTTAACATATTTGAAACATCTCTAATTACATCAAAAACTCATAAAGAATTATTTTTTTTAAATTTTAAAATTTCATCTATACTTTTTACTCAAATCTTACGAGAAGGTAAGTTGATAATCCTTTTAAAATTAATAATATCGTTTGGATTATATAAAAATTTTAAATATCATAATATATCTTTTATTTCTTTTCTTTCATAAAATTTTAATCATCCATAAATAATATATGGAATTCATTTTTGAATTAGAGCTTCTTCAATAACTCTTGATTGACCATTTGTACGATAAAGAATTGCCGTATTTCATAAATTGTCTCAAAATTTTATT
>CAYUQQ010000056.1:0-6627 GCA_964446905.1 uncultured Candidatus Peribacteria bacterium | reverse complement strand
AATAATTTGCTATCTTTAAATAAATATATCTATTATTAAAAAATTTTAATTTAATTAAATTAAATAAATTTATTATAGCTATAAATAATAGATATGCCAAATAAATATAATTTTACTAAATGATGAACTACTATAGAATGAAGTAAATTTTGAGATATTTTAATAAATCTTTCTATTATTAATGAAAAACAATTAAATGAGGCTCTGATAAAACAAAAGCAATTATCAAATGAATGAAATCAATTAACAATCGGACAAGTAATTAGTATATTATATCAAATAGATTTTGAAAAAATTGAAAAAATATTTGTACAAAAATTTTTAACTCAATGAATAAAAAAAATAATTAAAAATATTTTAGTTAATGATAAATTTTTAAATGCTAATTTTAAAAATAATTTTCAAAAATCTGTTAATGATATAATTTGAGATGAATGTTTGGAAATTAAAATATCTGAATGGTCAAGAAAAATAATAAAAATAATTGACTTTAAAGAAGATTGAAAAGTAATTTATAATAATGAAATACTATTATGAAACATAGAATGAATTTTTGAAATAATTTTAAATATTTGAGATCAAAAAATTACTCATAAAACATGATTTATTTATGATATATGAAAATATTTTATAAATATTACTGCTTCCGAAATAATGGCATCATTAAGACAAGATATAGTTTATAAAATGAAAAATATTTAAATTATGCTCAAAATTTATTATAAAATAATTAAGGCTAAAATTTAAAAATGTGTGCTAATTTATTAAAAATATTGGTTTTAAATAAATTAAAAATATATTAAATTAATATTTATGTTTTACGTCAATCAGAATTATTCCAATAAAAATGCAAATCTATTTTATTCATAAATAAATCATTAAAATCTATTAATTTTCATAATTTTATTTAATGCTCAATTATTTCAAATTCTATTTTATTTTTGTTTACTGATATTTTTGTAGTTCATCAAATTGGAAAAGTCTACAAAAATAACTCTAAAAAATCAAATGGAAGTTTTGTAAAATTAAACCAAATAAATATTGGTTTTTAAGGTTATTTTTTAGATTTTGTTTTTGGGAATAATTTTTATTCCTCTTAATCATAAGATCAAAAGACAAATAATAATTAATTTCAAAATATAATAATCCTGTAAATTAATAAAATTTTTGGTCATTGGTGTTATTTTTCCTACTAGTAAATGCGTGATAATACCTATTGGAAGAGCAAGAAAAAGCCAATTTTTTTGAGGTATGTCTATTTTAATTTTTAAAAAGGCTTTTGAAAGCAATGGAGCAAGAAAATACATTCATATAAATACCACAGCAAAATCAAAAATAGCATATCCTAAAAAACGAAACTGTCTTAAATAATCAATTAGTATCATGAAATTTATTAAAAATAAAATAATTTTATTTTTATTGATTTTTTAGATTATAGATTATTTTTAGAATAATCCCATTTTTTTAAAAATAATGAGAGAGGTTTGAAATAAGCAATAAAATTTATAAAAAATATTAAAAACTGTAAAATTTTAAACTTTTAATTCCATCATTTTTTTGCTCATTACAATATTTACTATTACAATAAAAATTCAAGCTCAAATAAACGCATATTCTAGAGGAAAAATAGCTAAAAATTGTTTTCAAAGTGTGGTATAAAGAGCAAAAATAGAAAAAATTATCGATCTTGTAGTTGCTACAGCAAGACCTTGAGATTGTTCGATAAGTATCTGATTCCAAGCCGGATACCAGAGATGTTCAAATATATCAAAAAGAATATATACTAATACTACCAATACCCAGTTTTGAAGAATAAATCAGGTAATAATATAAAGAATTCATTGGATGGTAGAAGCTATGATCCATGTCATATTTTGACCTATCTTATCTGATAATTTGTAAGCAAATTTACTAGCAAGCATTACTCAAATAGAAGCTATTGTCATAATTATACCGAGATACCAATCTGACATTCAAGCATTTATTACAATTGGTGCAAAAACTACATACAAGAATGCCACAGGATTTGATAATGATCTATAAATAAGTAAAAATCTAAGTTTGCTATTAAAAAATACATTTTTTAAAGCATTTTTTGCTGTATCAATATTTTCTTGCATAAGTTCTTTGAAAGTACTTTTATTTTTTGTATTAATTTTTTCTACTAATTTGATAACCAAAATTACTAATATTAAAGCCACTATAACATCCAAAAAGGCCAATATTCTATATCCAAAAAATTCAAAATATTTTATTATTCATGCGGCTACAAGTGGAGTAAGTAAAGAACCTAATTTTTCAGCAAAAATAAAATCTCCTATTACTTTACCAAATTCGTTTTCTCTGCCACATTCTCGGAGATTTTCATCCAAAAAAGCTTGTCCAGCTCCACTCCAAAACGAAAAATACAATCACCCAAAAAATGCAGCAACAAGAAATCAAATATAACTTGGGTAAATCAAAATAACTATAGCAGAAATAAAATTGCACACCAAAGAAATTACCAAAGATGATTTTCTACCAACAGTATCAGCAAATACCGAAGTCGGCAACTCAAAAACCCACACAACTATTGAACCCACATTTGCTATTATAACCATTTCCAAAATGCTTAGCCCTATAATCTGCTGTAAAGCCCCAAAAACTGGCAACAAAAAAAGAACTCCCGATAAAAAATTTATCCAAGTTTGAAGTTTTATGTTTTTTGTGGCGATTTGTTTGGAGATCATGTGTTAAGGATTTAAACTATTAAGAATATTTTTCTTTCAATTTTTTCATTATCTCATCAGAAAATACTTTAACCGTATTTTCCATATC
This sequence comes from uncultured Candidatus Peribacteria bacterium, assembly GCA_964446905.1. GTDB lineage: Bacteria > Patescibacteriota > Gracilibacteria > BD1-5 > UBA2023 > CAYRGR01. The sequence continues at coordinate 3,810 of CAYUQQ010000056.1, read as the reverse complement.
TTTTATATGAAATATTTCTCAAAATATCATATCTATTCTAGATTTTTCAGGAATATTTATTCCAGTTGAGTCAATTGCTTCTCATAAATCTATTTGATCAGTAGCTGCGTTTTGTACCAAATCATTATATCTAAACATTTCGGAAGTTAATTTATTTTCCTTTGTTACTAAATCAGGCATTTCTTGTATTAGAATTCAGTTTCATACTCAATTTATTATTTTCAAATAAAATTTAATTCTTTTTTTACTTCATCAAAATTAACTTTAATGAACTTGCTAAAAAATTTAGTAATATTTTGTAAATCTCTATTTAAAATTTCTTCTGTATTTGGATTAGTTTTCTTATCTATTGCTTGAGGAAAATCAATAATATAAGGTTCGTTATTCCACCACAAGATATTAAATTCAGATAAGTCCGCATGTACTATACCAAAATCCCAAAATATAATAATAGTATTTATTATATTTTTAAAAGCCTTTTTGGCTTCACTTACTGTTAAATTTGCATCACATAACCTAGGAGCTACAAAATCTTGATTTCCCAAAAATTCCATAAATATAGTATTTTCAACATGCAATACTGGTTTTGGAATTTTGGCTCCAAGTCAATATAACTTTTCTAACATAAAATACTCTCTTCTAACCCAATTTTGATGTTTTAATTTTTTGGAAAATTTATTTCCTTTTTCTATAGCCCTTTTGAAGGATGGTTTTTTATAAAATTTTCCCATTAAATATTGTTCAGTGTTTTTAAAAGATCTTTCTTCAGGTTTTTTATAAACCTTCATCGCAACAATTTCATTATCTAATAAAACTTTATAAACGGTTGCTTCTTTACCAGATTTTATATTAGAAATTATCTCCATTTTATGATTAAGACGATTAACCTCACTTATAATATTTTGAAGCTCATTAGTTATTGGCATGAAAAAAAGTTATTATTTAAAAATTGTTTTATTTGGATTTCTTCTTTGAATCATGAATTAACTTTATATAAAAAACATCTTTTATTATTTAAATTAATATCTTTTATTTTAGCTAACTCATTATTTATAATATTTTCTATATTTTTTCTATGTTTTTCAAAAATTAGTTTATTTTTGATTATTAAAAATGTAATATGTGGCAAGAAATTAAAATTATTATCTTTAATAAAATTCCTATTAAATATTTTATTAAAATTATTATTATATTGTTTTAAGTTTAAATCTGTTTTAGGCTTAATAAATAAAACATTTCTGTTTCATTTTGAATTAAAAAAATAATCAAATCAATCTATAAAAATGTTGTCTTCTAAATTTAATTTAAGTATTTCTTTATTAATTTTACTTTTATCTAATTCAGATAAATTTTCTTCAAAATAATACAATGTTATATGTAAAGATAAAGGATTTTGAAAATTTCAAATACTTTCAATTTTATTTTTTTTAAAATATTTATAAATTGCCACAAACAAATCTGAAAATAATTCATATTTTAATTCAATTCATACAAAATGTGAAGTTATTTGCATTTTTTTATGTGTTATTTAAGAATTATATATAATCTACAAAAATAGCTCTAAAAATCAAGTATTTTATACATTATGCCAAATGAGAATTAATTTTTGTTAAAATAATTACTATTTTTACTTTAAAATAAATAGCTATCGCGCATAAAAATAAATCAATTTTATTTTGGCATAAAAGCGCCTCCTATGTGCCATTGTACATTTTTTAATATAGGATAATATACATCGTCCTCAATATCAATTTTTAATCTAGATAAATCTTCATTTGTGGGTTCATGATCAACAAATTCAATAGGTTGTTTAAAATCAGATACAATTGCTAAGGGCATGCATTCATTACCTTCGCCCATCTCCAAAACAGCAGCGTCTGTAATTGATTGCATAATATTAGATTGTTCCATTTTCATTAATTTACCAAATAAATCAGGTTTATCAATATAACTTCTTAAAGGATTAAATCCACAATATACAATTGCTCTTCATACAACTCCCCAGTTTAACATAAAACTACTACTATCCGACATGGTAACACCAAAGTTTTTTATACCATAATAATCTTTTACAAATGTCCAAATTTTATTTACTGACATTTGAGGATTTTGTGGCCATAAAATATATTGATTATTAGCATTTGATTCATCAATACCAGCATTAACAAAAATAAAGTTTTGTTTGATAGTTAACATTACATTATATTTTGAAGAATGTGCATCTGTATATAATTCAGATTCTTGTCTTATTAAATTATATTTTTCCTCTTTAGTACCATCAATTTTTTTTACAAACCTATCTTCACAAGTTGAAATTATTTTTGAAGCTACAACAAGAATACTGTTTTCAGGAATTTTTTTAATTGACTGTTTGATAATATCTTTTATATCATCACCAGCTTTGATTAATTTAGTTTTTATTGGTGTTATTATCATTATTTAAATTTTTAAATATAACAATAATAGTTTATTAAAATAACTTCAAAAATCAAATAGAGTTTTGTAAGTTTAATAATTTTAAAACTTTACCACAATCCTTTTTATAAAACAGAGAGAAAAAAAATTATAAATTAAAAACATATATATAACAATTGTCAATTAAATTATATACTCAAAAATTGACATATTAAAAAATATTTGTATAAAGAATTTTAATTTATTTTAATAAATAAAATTCATAAAATGACAACAAAACTAATAGAATCTCTTTATAAAGATCCAATATTGAATCCTCATAAAGAAAAAATAGCCCAAGAACAAAAAAAGAAAATCAGAGACCTAATTAACAAAACTACAAAAAAAGTAAATAAACTTTCTGAAGTGCATATTAGTAATTTATGATGATGTTCTAGTGTTACTTGATCTTCAACATTAATTGAAGTTAAAAGAAAATGAAAATGAGAATCAAATCCTCATTCTGTATTAATTGACTTATGAATGTTCCAATGAACATGAAATGATATTGAACATAATAAAGTTTTGCCTTTTGATAGATCAAAATTAGAAGCTATAATTTTAACTCATGCTCATCTTGATCATATTTGAAGAGTCCCTATGTTAGAAAAAGATGAAATTTTAATAAAAAAACCTTCTTGAGAAATACTTAAATCTTCAAAACCTTTTAATTGATTTATTTATACTTCTCATGCTGGAAAATGATTAACCGAAGTTATGTTGATAGATTCTGCTAGAGTTATTGCAAAAGAACAATTAGCAAAAATGAAAATGATTGAAGGAAAAAAAGCAAATTTAACAGATATGATTAAGCAATTAGAAAATTTAAAAAAATGTCAAAATATAAGTTTTTGAAGAAAATGAAGGACAAATACAAGTATTCAAGAATTAAATTTTCAAGAACATATTAATGAACAAATTTTAAAAATAGAAGAAGAAAGAGCAAAATACAGATGAATTAATATTGGAAATATAGATAAGGTTTTTAAAACTTTTTCAAAAGATATCGAAGATAAAATATTATATACAACAAAAGAAGTTGATGCAGTTAAATCAAAAATTAAATGAACTGGGTTTTATAAGGAAAAATCTATATCTTCTCTAAAATGACAAAAAACTAATCCTTGAATAAGTTTTGTTCTTCATTGAGCTGAGCATGTTTTTTGATCTGCTATAGTTTCTGTTTTTATAGATGACTGAAAATGATGAACTATTAATTTATGATTTTCTTGAGATTTATGAAGATTTTTTGAGCCATATAATCTTATAGAACCAGATATCCCACGTTTTGAATATGATACTTTTATGATAGAATCAACTTATTGATGAAGAGAGCATAAACCTTGAAGATTAGAA
>CAYUQQ010000055.1:0-6773 GCA_964446905.1 uncultured Candidatus Peribacteria bacterium | reverse complement strand
TTTAGTTATATAATAATTATTAATAAGAATCAATTAAATTTTATCTTAATTATTTAAAAAAACTAGTATAACCTTTTTTTAATTTCTAAAATTACTTGGTTATAATATTCTTGTTTTTGTGGTACATATTTTTTACTAAGTTCAATATCATGTATTTCTTTATCAAATATTTCTATTGGTATAAATTTTAATTCTTCAATTTCTTCTTCTTGCATTTTAAGATTTTCAATTGATAAATCATATTTTAATAAATATATATTATTAAGTTCATTATTATGCCAATTTTCTCATTTCATAATTCTTTTAACATCTTCTAAATAAGAAAAAATTAATTCGAGTTTATTGTTTTTTATTACTTCTTCAAGATTTTCTCATAATTCTTCTTTTAATTCTCTTAATATTCATTCATTCATTGTTTCTCAAGAAGATATATGTCCTGCAACCGAAATATCCCACAAAGAAGGATAAGAATCTTTATTTTTGGACCTTTTTTGTAAAAGAACTTCTCATTTTGAATTATATATCCAAATATGTCATGCTTGATGAAATTCTCAAGTTTCATGAGCTTCTTTTTTTGGTATAGATTTAATTATTTTTATTTCTCAAGTTTTTATAAAAACTTCTTTATCTAAAATATCTATTAATTCAATTACTTTTGTTCCAGTAGAAGTCATTAAATTATCAATTATATTAGTTTCAAATACTTGATTTGATTTATTTTGAATTCATTCAACTCAAGATTTAGAAATTTTTGTCATAGTATATAAAATTAATTTAATATTAAAATAATTATAATAATTAAAAACTAGAAAAATATTGAAAAAATAAAGAAATTTTTTAAGTACATTTAAATATATTTAGTTTTCAATCCAAAAGTCTTTTAAATTAGACTAGTAACCTTAAATTAATTTTTATATCAATCAATTTTGATTAAATATAATAAAATCTAAGTACTTATTTATTAAATTTTAATTTGATAAATTTTAAATTTTTATATTATTAGTACTTATTTAAGTAATAATTTTTAATTTGTTTTTATGTTATTAAAAATATTAGATCCTTTAAGAATTTTTATTGTTTGTATAACATTCTTTTTTTGATATAAAATCGGTTTTGAAAATTGATATAATCCTATTTCTCAATTACATTTTATGATACCTATGATAATAATTGCGATTGCTTGAATATCGGGTATTGAAGGTTTGTTTTTTTGAGAAAAATCAGCAAAGCTCAAAGGTTTTGAAACTGGAAGTAATTATCAAAAACAATCCGCCATCGCATTATTATCTTATGCTGTAATTGCAATATTTATATATTTTGCTAATTGGTGAATTAAAGCAGAATTAACAATATTATTTACTTTTATTTTCTTTTTCTTCTTTTCTGGTATTAATCATTGAATTGATGCTATAAAAAGAAAAAATTATAAATGGCAAAATGTTAATCGTCCAATTATCACTTTGATTTTAATTTTAGGTATGATTTATCCTGTATTTATGGCATTAAAAACATTTTAAAATAATTATTTTTTAGATTTTTTTAATTAATTTTACTAAAATATTTTTTTAAAAATGCATCAAGAACTTTTACAAATTATTAATAAATTTAAAAATTGAGAAATAATAGCCCCATTACTTTTAGATGACAATAGTATATGTGAAATTATTAATTATTTAAATAATTCATCTTTAACAAATATTAATCAAATAGATGAAGAATGATTTTCAAATGTTTTTGTTTTTAAGACAGAAGATAAAAATTTTAAAATAGAAAAAACAAGAGAAATTATAGAAAAAGCAAGTATAAAACCAGCATGAGATTTTAATATATTTTTAATTCAGGAAATTGATAAATTTACAGAACAAGCATGAAATAGTCTTCTTAAAACTTTTGAAGATATTCCTAATAGAATTTTATTTTTACTTACTACTAATTCAAAAGAAAATATTTTAGAAACAATAGAATCTCGTATTTTAAATTTTTCATATAATTCTTTTATTTTTAATTTAGATGAAGATGTTAAACTAAAAATAGATAATTTTTTTAATTGAAATAAAGAAGACTTTATAAGTTTTATATATAATGCAAAATTACAGAAAAATGAATATTTAAATATTATTATTTATTTTAAAAATAAAGCTTTAGAATGATATATTAATGATTTAAATATTTTACAAAAAATAGAAAATGGAATTAAAAATATATATTCTACAAATGCTAATGCTAAATGGATATTAGATGATATTATATTAAGTTTATAAAATTATATCTAATAAGAATTGGTTTTCGTTTTTTTTAACACTTTAAATTAGACTAGGTTTCGTTACAGCGAAACCGTCTAACATTTTTTTAAGGTATATTTATTTTTCAATTCTTTCCAATCCAACTCTTCATTCTTCTTTATCTACAGTGAGTACTTTTACTTTTACTATATCTCATATTTTTAGATAATCTTCAATATTATTTACTCTTTCTCTTGCTATTTTTGAAATATGAATCATACCGTTTTTATTATTACCAAAATCTATTATTGCTCAAACTCAAGAAATAATTCTTGATACTTTACCTGTACAAACATCTCAAACTTCAATATCTTTTATTAATTTTGTGATAAAATTTATTGCATTAGTTCATTCTATTTGACTTTTTGCAGTTACAGAAAGTATTCAAGTTTCATTATTTACATCTATATCTACTCAAAAATCTTTTTGAATTTTTTGGATAGTTTCTCAGCCTTTTCAGATTATTTCTCGTATTTTTTCTAGTGGAACTTTTGTACTTAAAATGAATGGAGCATAAGGAGAAAGATTTGGTCTAGGAACGGATAAATCTTTTGTCATTTCTTCACGTATAAATGTAGTTGCTTTTTTTGATTTTTCTAAAACATCTTTTATTACTTCTATTTTTAATCATTTGATTTTACAATCCATTTGTAATGCCGTAATTCATTTATCTGTTGCTGCTATTTTAAAATCCATATCTCATAAAAAATCTTCTTGTGCTTGTATATCGGTTAAAATTTCATATTTTCAACTCTCATCATCATAAATCATTCACATTGCAACTCAAGAAACAATGTTTTTTATTGGTACTCAAGCATCCATAAGTGACATAGATGATCCACAAACAGAAGCCATAGAGCTAGATCAATTACAGGTAGTAATTTCTGATACTACTCTTATAAAATATGGGAATTCTTCTAGTGATGGAATTACTCATTCCAAAGCCTTCTCTGCAAGTCTACCATGTCAAATATCTCTTCTTGTTGGTCAACCTCTAAGACCCTTTACTTCTCAAGTAGAAAAAGGAGGGAAATTATAATGATGAATATATCTTTTTGAATTTTCTTCAAACATATCATCAACCAACATAATATCTTTTGGTCAACCAAGTGTAGTAATAGAAAGAGCTTGAGTAATTCATCTTTGAAATAGTGCAGATCAATGTACTTTTGGAAGTACTCCAAATTCACCTTTTATAGATCTTACTTCATCCAATGCTCTTCAATCAAGTCTTATTTTTTTACTTAAAACATTTTTTCTCATGTAAGATTTTACTGTTTTATAAACAAATTCTTCTATTTCATTTTCTTTCATTTCTTCATTATTTTCACTATATCATAAAAATTGTTTTACATCATTTTCTAATTCTACTAATTTTTCGTGAAATTCTATTTTTCAAGTATTGTATAATGGTTCTATTTTTGTATCTGTAATATAATCTTTGATTTTTGTATAAAGAATTTCATTTGGAGTTTTGATTACAAGTTTTGATTTTGGTATAGAATATGATTTTTTATATTCATTTATAAAATCTAACTGAGCATTACAAAGATTTTTAATTATATCATGAGCATAATTAAAAGCATCAAGAATGATTTTGTCATCTACTTCACTAGATTGTGATTCTACCATAGTTATAGCATCTAAACTACCAGCCACAGTAAGATCTAGCTTACAATCTTTTAAATCTTCTATAGATGGATCAAATTTAAATAAACCATTTTTATCCAAAATAATTCTAGCTCCAGATATTGGTCATTCAAACTTTTCACATCAAGCTAGTTGTAAAGCTAAACTTGCTCAAGAAATTGCAAAAAATCAATAATCTCAAGATCAAGAAGAAGACAAAATTGTAGAAATAATTTGAATTTCATTTAGTGTTCATTTTGGAAACATTGGCCTAATTGGCCTATCTATAATTCTAGAATTTAATGTAGCATTTTCGCTAGGACGAGCCTCTCTTTTCATAAATCTGTTTCCTCAAATTTTACCTGTTGCGTAGTATTTTTCTACAAAATCTACGGTTAAAGCCAAATCGATATCTCAAGAAACCTCCTTAATTTCTTTTATACCAGCAGTAGTAAGAAGATAATTTCAATCTTCATCTCTTATAATCACACTTCAATCAATAAGAAGTGCTAGTTTGCCGCTTTCGAAGGTAATATTTTTACCTCATATATTGTAAGTTTTTGATACTACATTTAATTTTGAAGCATCAATATCTTTTAATCAAATAATCATAATAAAAAAGTAATATGTTAAAATTTACCCGATTAAAATTGATTTTTAAATTCAATCAAATTAAAATACGATTTTTTAATTTCTTGAAAAAACTTCAAATTTAATTGAGTATACTTGTTTAATTTTTGTGAAAGTTTAGTTTAGTTGACAGTTAGTAAACTTTGGATTTTCTAAAATTTATTAACTACCAGCTATATACCAAACCAGTATTTCTTTAAACAAGTAAGGTTATTATATGTAAAAAATATAGAAAGTAAAATTTTTTGATTATTTTTTAAATATGATAGCTTTTAGAAATTCTAAAAATTTAAATATTTTAAAAACAAAAATAATATTTTCAGAAAAAATATAATATTACATTATACCATACTTTTTATGAATATAGTTTATTTTAAGTTAAAAAACTTTTTTATTAATTTAAAACTAAATTTTATTCATCATAAAATCTTGAACTTTTTTATAAGAATCGCTATATTTAATAATTATTCAAATATTTTTTAAAATATTTTTGGTAGCATAAAAATCTAATATTCATTCTTCTTCTGTAATAAAATTAAATTTTTTTAATCTATCATATGCTTTATATAAATCGTTTGTTTCATTTGAAATTTTATATGATTTTTTATTTTTCAATAAATGAATTCACATTTTTTCAAATTCTTTTTGTATATCCAATGCTATTTTTTTTAATTCTTTTATAGATGACTCTTTATTTATAGATGTAAAAATAGTTTCATATATTTTATATAATCTAAAATAATTTTCTATTTTTTTGTTATTGATACAATTTTTATTTATAGCTGTAATAGTTTTTTTAAAAATTGAATAAAATTTTATTAATTTAAATTCCAAAATTTTTAATATTTCTTTTTGAAATATTTGTTGATAAGTATTTTTTAAAGAATTTTCAAAAAATTTATTTTGACCATAAAAATACTCTGATAAATTATTTTGTCTCATAATAAATTACTATTATATGTTAAATAAATTGAATATTTTTAGTGTTTGAAACTAAATATTTTATATATTAAAGACGACGACTAAACATATAAAATATTTTAAAATATCCAAAATATTTAACAAATCACAAGAAAATACACTATTAATGCTATTGTTTTTTCTTATGTAGTAAATATTATGATTAAAATACATTCAATAATAATTAAATATTATTAGACATAAATTAATTATTTAATCTTAAAAGTCAAATTTTTTGTATCTTCAAACAGATTTGATTTTTGGTTTTTTAATCTAAAAACTTTTTAATTAGATTGATTTTTTTATCTTACTAAAATTATTACCATTCAATTTTTCAATATTGTGATTCAAGTATTTTATCTGGCACATGTTTTATTTTTCATATATTACAAAATATAAAATAACAAAAAGCTTGTTTTACTGCTTTTATTCAAGCTATATCTGCATTATTATCTTCACTTAAAACGCTAAATAATTCTCATTTTTGTTTATCTCTAAATACTAATTTAGTTATAACTTTGGCATCAGTGTTTGTAGTTTGAGCTTTTGAATTATAGGCAAGTAATTCTAAATTTGCTATAAAATCATATTTTATTTTTAATTTATCCGCAAGAATCATTACAAATTCATGAAAAACTCAATTTAATTTATCTTCTCTTTCTGCAATTTCTGTTTCATATTTTTCACTATGCATTTCTATCATAACTTTTGTTTTTCTTTCACTTTTTTTTCATATAAGCATTGACATGCTAATTTGTTTTATTCACAAAAATTCACTTGTAAAATCTTCCAAAAATTCTTCTTTTCATTCTTTTAATCTATATGCTTCCAATAAAAAAGATCCTATAAATCAAGTATAACTCAAGGCATCAGGTTTTTTTATAAAATCAAGAATATTATTTATTAAATCAATTTTTTGTTCATCAGTAAGTCAATTTAATAATCCAGATGGTTCTAGATAGTAACTTACGTTTGTTTTGCCTCCTTGAGCAGTAAGACCTGGATAATTTTCAATTTCTAATAGTTTTTTTAAAGTACAAGAAATTACAGAATAAGAAGTTTCATCTTTATTTAAAGCTCAATTATGCATTCAGGCTCCATGAATATAATTTCTAAAATTTAAAATTCAATCTATTTTAGTAGGGAAATTTCAAGTTAAAAGTTTTGTAACTTGTGTATAAGTAGTTAAAATATTTCACCAAAGTCTTTTTTTGTTTGGATGATTTTTGAATATGTCTATATTATAATTTTCAAATAAATTTACCCATATTA
>CAYUQQ010000054.1:0-6823 GCA_964446905.1 uncultured Candidatus Peribacteria bacterium | reverse complement strand
GCAACTCGTACATTCATTTTTATATCTCCTTCTTTGTTAACGGTGGAATCTGCATTGTAATACAATGTATATTCCCACCACCTAATAATATGTCTTTTGTATAAATTTGATGGATTTTTCTTGTTGGATAAAGTAATTTGAAAATTTCTATTATTCCATGATCATCATGAAAAATATTAATTTTAAATAAATTTCAAAAAACTATTAAAATAGATGTTGCTTTTCCTATAATTCATGGCACAAACGCTGAAGATTGATCGTTACAATGATTATTAAAACTTTTAAATATTCCTTTTGTTTGAGCAAGTGTTTTATGATCTGCTATATGAATGGATAAAGAAATAATGAAAAAACTTCTTATTAATGAAAATATGTTAATATGAAAATTTTTATCTTTTAGAAAAAATGATAAAATTGATTATGATAAAGTAATAAAAAGTTTAGGTAAAATTGTTTTTATAAAACCAGCAAATTGATGATCTTCTGTTTGAATAAATAAAGCAAAAAATAAAATAGAATTTTTAAAATCAGTTAAAGATGCATTTAAATATGATAATAAAATTATCATAGAAGAATACATAAATTGAAGAGAATTAGAATGTGCAATTTTGGGTAATAATAAATTAAAAGTATCTACAATATGAGAAATTGTTCCTACTCATGAATTTTATTCTTATGAAGCAAAATATATTGATAAAAACGGTGCTAATTTATTTATACCTGCAAAAATTTCTAATAAAACAATAAAAGAAATTCAAAAAATAGCTTTAAAAATATATAAAATTTTATGTTGTGAATGATTAGCAAGATTAGACTTTTTTCTAGACAAAAATAATAAAATTTATTTTAATGAAATTAATACTTTGCCTTGATTTACAAAAATTAGTATGTATCCAAAGCTTATGGAAAAGAGCTGAATAAGTTATACAAATTTAATTTCTGAACTTATTCAACTATCAATAGAAAGATTTAAAAGTGAACAAAATTTTACTTTTAGTAAAAAATAAGCAAATAAAATAAACAAAATTGAACTTTAGTTTTTTTAAGTATAATAGTGATAATTTATTTTTTAATATTTTAAAAAAATGGAATGTATTTTCTGTAAAATTATTAATAAAGAGATTTCATCTAATTTTATTTTTGAAGATGAAGATATTATTGTAATTAATGATCTACATCCAAAATCTCGCATACATATGCTTATAATTCCAAAAAAACATATACCCACTATTTCAGAATTAGAAGATTTAGATCAAAACCTTATAGGTAAAATATTTCTTGTTACAAGAAACTTAGCAAAACAAAATAATATTAATTGATATAAATTAATATTTAACGTATGAAAAGATGGGTGACAAGAGGTAATGCATATTCATTTACATTTTTTAGCAAATTAAATATTACTTTATTTTTAACATAATTTTATTATGTCTAATGAAAACAAAAATGAAGAGAATTTATCAGAATGAAGTTTATTAAAACAAATTATAGAAACTCCTTCAAAATGATTACCAGATAAACAAATAGAAGAAAATAATAATCAAGATATAAATTCTAATAAAAAAAATAATGAAATTCCAAAATTAAAAAAAGAACCCTTAAAATTAAAAGATTTTATAAATATTTTTTGAGCAATTTTAATTGTTAGTACAATATTTTTTGGATCTTTTTTAACTTATATAGTTTTTAATCCAGATCAAGCTCAATTTTTTATTGAGCTTTGAATTAATCCTCAAGACATAAAGACTCTTTTAAAAAATTTAGTTAATTTAAGTTTTTGATTTATTACTATTGCAATTTCTATAATTTGGATAGTTTTTTTATTTAAAGCAATTTTAACAAAACCGGAATTTAAAAAGAAAAAAACTATATCAATAGTTTTATCTATTTTTACTTGAATAATTTTGTTTTCTTGAATTACACTTTGGGCATTCTTAATTAATCAAATATGAGCTACAAATTATACAAATCCATATTGATGAGTTATATTAAATGATAATGACAAATTGTTGTCTTCTAAATTTAAAAATAATTCTATTATTAAAAAAAGTGAGCTAAGTTCATTAATATGACCAATTAATATAAGATTTGATTTTACTGCAGATGTTGATTATGTGGGTAAATATATAAATATTACTTGATATGAAATTGATTTTAATTGAGATTGAAAAATAGATAAAAAATGAAATATAAACCCATGAAATGATGCTAATATATTATACACATATAATGAAAAATGAAATATTTCCCCTAAATGAAAATATTTTTGAATTGATAAAGTTACATGAAAAGAAACAGAAAGAACTATGAAAATTTCTAATTTAAATATTATTTGAATTGTAAAAATAACTGAATTACCACAAAGAATGTGATGAATTAAAGCAATATTCGATGCAACAGATATTTCTAAATTATGAAAAATTTCTTGGTATTTAGAAGAAGATTTATCAAAAGCTGATTTTGAATGATATAAATATGCTCCTAATAAAATTTTTAATGAACAAGACTCTCTTGTTTGTATGCATATTTTTGCATGAAATGAAATAAATAATAATTGTGATAAAATTTTTATAATCTCAAAAAAACCAGAAAAAAATATTCAAGCATCAATTATAATTACCCAAGATCAATTAAATCCATTACATTACACTTTTTCTGTTTCAGATATACAAGATCAAAATGTATGAATTGCTTCTTATAAATGGGTAGTAGATAATCTTAATATAATTTCAAGAGAAGTTAAAGCTGAATATAGATTTTTAACTTATTCAAAACATACTATTACAGTTATTCTTACAGATGTTTTATGAAATGTTACTGAATTAAAACAATCATTTAATATTAGAAAAACTTTAGTTTTAGCTAAAATAATTTCCAATAATCCATCAAGTACTAATAATTCTTTATTAAGAGCCACAGATGAATCATGAAAATCTATAATTGATGAAAAATTTAATAAAGAATTAAATATGTATTATATAAAAATGTGATTGCCTCAAGAAATAGAATTTAACGCAAATTTTGTAAAAGTAACAGATACTAATTATGATTTAACCAAGGTAGAATGGGACTTTGATTGAGATTGACAATTTGAAAAAACATGAAAATATATAAAATATAATTTTTTGGAGGAACGTAAATATAATGTTAAAGTAAAATATTATTTTGAATCAAAATTAAAAAATGATTCTCAAACAATAGAAGAAAATTTGGTAATAGAATGATTAAAAAAAGAAATAGATGTAAAATTAAATTTTACTAAAAGTTCTGATTATGCACCATTAGTTGTGTATTTTGATTGATCTGCAAGTCAAGTAAGAGAATGAAAAATAGTTAAATTTATTTATGATTTTGGAGAATGAAAATGAAATGTAGAGTGAGATGCTAAAAAACAATATCAATATAATTTCCCATGAGAATATAAAGTTACTTTTACTGTAGTTAAAGAAGATTGAAAAAGAGCTTCTATAGAAAAAATTATTATTATAAAAGAACCCTGAAAACAAATAGTTATAAATTCTAGTCTTTCATCATGATTAGTTTGAAAAACTATTGATTTTGATGCAATTTGATCTGTTTGACAAATAGATTCTTATTTTTGGGAATTTTGAGATAACAATACTTCTACAGAAGCTAATCCAGTTCATATTTATCAAAAAGAATGACAATATAAAGTTAATTTAACTATTACATTTTCAGATGGTACTATTAAAACCTGAACTAAAGATATTACAATAATTAAATGAAATGAAGAATAAAATTAAATTTATTTAAATAAATTATCAAGAATTTTAATTTAATTATGGATAATAATATTTTTCAAAAATATAATATTAATTTAACAGAAATACAATTTAATTTATTTCAAAATTTTTTAATTTTATTTCAAGAAAAAAATTCACAAATTAATTTATCTTCAATTCGTGATATTAATTGAATAATAGAAAAACATTTTATAGATTCAATTATTTTAAATAATTTTATTACATTAAAATGAAAAGTTTTAGATTTATGAAGCGGTTGATGATTTCCTGGTATACCACTTAAAATTACAAATCCAAAAATAGAAATTATTTTATTAGACTCAATTTGAAAAAAAATAAATTGTTTAGACTATTTTATCAAAAAATTATGATTATATTGAATTAAATCAATTCAAGGTAGGGCTGAAGAATTAATAAAAAATAATATTTTTAAAAATAAATTTGATTTTGTTATATCTAGATCTGTTGCTTATATGCCAAAAATTTTACAATGGTCAGCGCCTTTTATAAAAAATAATTGAAAAATTATTTTATACAAAATTTTTAATCAAAATGAATTTGATGAAAGTAAAAAATTTTTAATTAAATATAAATTAATTATTGAAGAAATAAAAAAATATAAAATTTTAGATCAGGAAAGAGTTTTTTTTATATGTAAAAAAATATAATTTTATTTATACCCAAACCAAATTAAAAAACACTCACACTTAGCCTTGAACTAGTCTACTTTAAAGAATTTTAAATTTAAAAAAACAATTTTATTTATATATACTTAAATACTTAATCAAAATTAAATGAAAATAAGTTTAAAACAATATATTGCTTTTTTAGAAAATAAATTATTACAAAAAAATAAAAAAATTAATAAAGAAAATTTATTAAATTTTCATTTAGTACAAATTAGTTTTTTTCAACATGAAAGATTAATACATTTATTAATAACATTATTTTTCGGTTTTATATTTTTTTTATCTATATTAATACAATTTATTATTAAAACTGACTTAATTATAATATTTTTTTGTTTTTCACTTTTAAATATTATATTATGAATACTATTAATATTTTATATTTTTCATTATTTTATATTAGAAAATTGAGTACAAAAATTATATAAATTATATGAAGAAATTATAAAACTTAAAAAATAATTAATTTTTCTTATAAAGATATATTCTATCTTTTCAAACATTATTTTTTATAATCTTAAAAGGTTCATGATCTCTAAATTTAAAAGAATTAGAAATTATTATAGTATTTTTTCAAATATTTTTAAATACAAAATCTTCTATTTTATACATATATTCAGTTAATAAATATACATAAATATAATCGTATCATTCTAAAGAAATTTTTAAAAAATCACCAACATAAAGATTAATATTTTTAATACCTAAAATTTTATTTAAAATTTTACCAAATAATATTGCTGAAAAATTTACATCATATCAAGTAGCATACTTAAAATCATAATTTTTTATAAACATTCTTAATGCCTTGCCATCTCCGCATCATAAATCAATAATACTTTTTCATTTAGTAATTTTTAAATTATTTTTAATTACATTTAAATCATCATCAAAAGATGACACAAAAGGAACTCATTTGGAAAAAACAATAGAAACAAAAGATCATATTAAATATAAACAAACACAAATAGTTAAAATAAATTGAAAAAAAATTAATATATATAAAAAAAACAATATCATAAATAAAAAAATAAATTTAAAATAATATTTAAATATTTAATTTTATAGAATTTTTATTAAATATTTGAAAACCAAATTAAAAATGCTCAAATTAAAACAAAAAACAAAGAAATAATTAATATTATATTTGTAAATTCCTGATCTTTTAAAGATAATTTTAATTTTTGAATAATTGTATTTAAATTTTTTTGTTCTTCTTCTGTTTTAATTTTAGAACTTTCTAATAAAAATGTGGCTTTTTTATATTCCAAAAGAGATATTGAATTTTTTAAATCTGCTTGTAAATTACCTATTTTATAAGATAAATCTTGAATTATTTCATCTTTTTTTTCTATAGTTTTTATAGAATTTTCATATAATTGTTGGTAATTAGGTCAAAAAGATTGTTTTATAATATTATTATCCTTACTATTTTTATTTATAATTTCATAATTTTCTTGTACTCATCATTGCATTAAAATTTGAACATCTTCATTATTTAAATAAATTTTTTTTCTAATTTTTTGAGTTCTAATTTTACCTCTACGCACGTATCTATCCAAAGTACGTATAGATACTCATAACATTTCAGCTCATTTAATTTTATCAATATTATACATGAAAAGTAAAATTTTTAATTAATTTTATAAAAAAATAATCTTTATTTAAAAGATATTTTATAAAAAAAAATAAAATTGCAAGAAGTAAATGATAATTTAAAATTTAAAACATTATTTTTTTATTTATTCATACTATAAGTCATCATCATTCTTTATCTTTGAAATAAATATCATCTGTTATATTTTTAATTAATTGAAATAATCATCTTCATCGTTTTTTTAAATATCAATCAAATCATGCTGTTTCTTTTTCTTTACGTATTTCTTCCATTTGAAAACTTGTTTTAGCAAAAATTCATCTTCATGTATCATGAACTTCTATATTTATAAATAAATTTTCTTCGGTTTTATAAAATTTAATTAAAAAATTATTTTTATCTAATGGTAAACTTCAATATTCAATAGCATTATTTATAAGTTCATCGGAAATTAAACAAAACCTATTTCCCCATATAGAATCAACATTTATTTTACTAAAAAAATGTGTTATAATTCATCTTATTATTTTAGACTGATTATAGTCTGATTTGAAAAAAATATTTAATTCAAAATTATTAAAATCTAGTATATTTTTATCTATAAAGTCTATAATTTTTTGATAATCTAAATCAGATATATCTATATTTAACATTATCTAATTAAATTAATAATTAATTTCTTTTAAATTATATCAAATTTTTTAAAAAAAGTCAAAATTTTGTATAAGTTCACCCTATTTTGCAGTTTTTTGTTTTCAATTTAAGTCTATCAT
>CAYUQQ010000053.1:0-6938 GCA_964446905.1 uncultured Candidatus Peribacteria bacterium | reverse complement strand
TAAAGTAAAAAATTTAAAATAAAAAGAGAGAATTATAATTATTGTTTAGTATGCACATTCTCTATTACCTTTCTTCTTTCTTTCATTCTTTCAAGCACATTCCCCTTTCAACCAGAAAGTTTTTCTAATTCATGTTTTATTTTACGAAACTGATCAGATGAACAAAAATAAGGATTTTTTAATTCTCCAAAATTATTTTCTACTCAAGATGATAATGACATATTAAATTAAGTTAAAAAATAAAAATAATTTTTTAAAAAGTTATTTAAGTAATAAAAATTAACCTTAACAATATAAGTATATATTATATTTTTACGTTTTGCAAATTTTTTTTAAAAATTATGCTTTTTGGGTATTTTTGGAGATAACTCTCACTTTATTATTTTTCTTTTAATTATTTCGTTAGATATTACAGTAATTGTTCACATAATAAAAGCTGTAAAATATCATAAAGATCAAATATTAAATCAATTTGATATGGCTAATCAAAAATTAGTAATAGCAAATCATAAAAAAGATAATGAAGATGCTAAATGATATTCTATTACAATTTGCCTAATTGTAAGTAAATATAAAAAAGAATATAAAATAGCTAATAATATTATAATTAAATTTTTATAAAAAATTGAACTATCTTTTTTAATTTCAATATTTACAAAATCTCAAACCGGATTTAAAAATGTTTCATTATTTTTAATAAATTCATCGTCTTTACAAAAACCTAAATTTAAAGAACTTATAAAAAAAGTAAATAAAAAAAGTATTTTTATTTGTTTAATCATTTTTAAAAAAATTAAATTTTAATATCTTTTAAATTATATACTTTACGTTTATATCATCTTTCTACTTTATTTTTATTTGATCAAAACAATTTTTCGGCATTATTAATACAAATATTTTGTCTCGTTTTTGTAGTTAATTTATCTAAAAGTAAATCGAATTTATTATTTATAAATCAAACTCTATGAAAATTATTTCATAAAATATCAGATCATATTAAAATACGATTATTAAATTTTTCTGTTAATTCTATCCATTCTTTTAATGATTCATTTGTTTTTGCTATTATTTCTTCAAAAATAACCCAAGAATAATCTACATATAATGCTGGATATTCTTCTAATAATCTTTGAATCATATTTCTATAATAAGGAGCATATACTTTTCTAGATGCTCAACAATGAGCAAAAATAATTTTTGTTTTAGGAAATTCTCTCAAAACTATTTCAAGTTCATGTAAATATTTTGGATAATCAGAAATTCAAGTAGAAGAAATATTATTATGTATTAAAACTGGTAAATCATATTCTGTAGCAAATTCAAGTATAGGAAAAATTGCTTTATTATTCATTCTTGCTATTTCTCAAGACATCATTAAAGTCAAATCGTCATGTCTTAATAAAATTTCTCATATACCACAAAAAATTCATGGATAAAACTTAAAAATATTTTTTATATGATTAATAGCATTTAGATCTGTTGGATTAAATCAACAAATAAGAGGATAAAATCTTTTTTGATCTTTTTTAGACAATTTACTATACTCTTCAGCTACTATTCAATCTGTAAAACCATAATAATAACAAGAATTGTCATCTTCTAAATAATAATCTGGTTTAATTTTTTCATTTTCTCACCATTTTTTTATAACAGGCATTCAAAAAATAACAGCTTTTTTTATGTTTGATTTATTCATATAATAAATCATTTTTTTTAATCATTCTGTTTCTTGTTTAAAATCAACAATATGCATATGAGTATCTATAATAGGATATTTAGATCATTTTAATTTATTTAAATTATTTAATTTTTTTATAAAATAATGATCTTTTAATCAATTTTTTTTAAGCTCATTAGAAACTTTAATTTTTATTATGTCTTTAGAAAAATTATTCATAATTTATAATCATAAATTTTTTAAAAAAATTTTTTCTTTTTGTTCAGATAGTTTTAATAAAAAATAATTAAATTCTTCATTATTTTTAAAAAATCATTTAATTTCTTTTTTAGAATACATTTTTAATAATAACTTAGCTTGTTTAATAGTTATTCATTTAATCATAAAAAGTAAATCATACATATTATAAATATAAGATTTAATAGTTTTTAAACTAATTAATTCTATTAAAAAATCCTTATTATTATTATTTAAATAATGTAAAATATTATATATTTCTTTTACATTTTTACATGTATTTAATATATATTCTTTTCATAACATTTCTAATAATTCCTTTTCTGTATTATCAAAAATCCATTCTAAAACATTACATAAGTCATTTGAATTTAAAATAATTTTTTGTAATCAAATACTTCTTATTTGTTTTAAAATTCTTAGTTTATTTTTTTCTTGAGATATTCTAGATAAAATTTCTCATA
Source organism: uncultured Candidatus Peribacteria bacterium (assembly GCA_964446905.1). GTDB lineage: Bacteria > Patescibacteriota > Gracilibacteria > BD1-5 > UBA2023 > CAYRGR01. Next base: position 4,559 of record CAYUQQ010000053.1, on the reverse strand, counting down.
ATTGCTCTGATTTATTTATAATTTTACTTAAAATATCTCAAATTTTGATTAGAAATAAAAAAGAATTATTTTCATCTAAAATTTTTAAACAACTTAAAAGTCATTTATAAGAAACAATAATTTTTACAAGATTTTCATCAAGTTCCATAATAATATTCCAATGTATAATTGAAGATATATTATTTTCTCAAGAAAGTATCTCAAAAATTAAAGCTAATTCATTTTCATCTTTTACTGTATAGATATTATTTAAAATAGAAAATTTATAATCTTTTACATTCATAATATTTTTTCATTTATATTATGAATTTATTTTATCATATTTTAATTTATTTTGCAAAATAAATGTTATCTTTACATAATCTTTACATAAATTTTTACAAAATTTAAAGAACATCTAAAAAAAATTGTATTTTTTTCTATTTTATTATAATTCTTATTATTATTTTAAACTAAAAATTATTTATAATTTAAATTTTTTAATTATGGAAGAATTTGAAAAAAAATACAATCCAAAAGAATTTGAAAAAGAAATATATAAAAAATGGGAAAAAGAAGATAAATTTAAACCAAAAAAATCTGCAAGCAAAAAAACTTTTTATATTCCTATTCCTCCACCAAATGTAACAGGCAATTTACATCTTTGACATGCATTAACTTTAACTATTGAAGACATCATGACAAGATACCATCGTTTGAAATGAGATATTACTTTATGGGTTCCTGGTACGGATCATGCCTGAATTTCTACTCAAGGTGTAGTAGAAAAAAAATTAGAAAAAGAAGGTATAAAAAGAATAGATCTATGAAGAGAGAAATTTGTTGAAGAAATTTGGAAATGGAAAGAACAATATGCTACAAATATTGATAATCAAACAAGATTAATATGATCAAGTTGCGATTGGAGCAAAGAAAGATTTACTTTGGACGAATGATTTAATAAAATAGTTGAACATGTTTTTTGTGATTTATATAAAAAAAAATTAATTTACAAATGAGAATATATGGTAAACTACTCTCCAGCTCTTGAAACAGTAGTTTCTGACATAGAAGTTGATTATAAAGAAGAAAAAACTTATTTATATTATATCACTTACTTTTTAAGTTGATCAGATAAAGAGCTTGTGGTAGCCACTACTAGACCAGAAACATTACTTGCAGACCAAGCAGTAGCAGTAAATCCAAAAGATAAAAGATATAAAAAAATGATTGGTAAAAAAGTAATTTTACCTATTATAAATAAAGAGATTCCTATTATTTGAGATGAAGCTGTAGAAAAAGATTTTGGTACATGAGTACTTAAAATTACACCAGCTCACGATCCAACAGATTTTAAAATCTGAAAAGAACATAATTTAAAACTTGATTATAAAGTAATTGACAAAAACTGAATAATGACTAATAAGGCATGAATTTTTGCATGACAAGATATTATAACAGCAAGAGAAAATATAGTAGAATTACTTAAAGCCAGATGAAATCTCGTAAAAATTGAACCCTATACTCATAAAGTATGATATTGTTCTAGAACTTGATGTAAAATAGAATCTGTAATATCTACTCAATGGTTTGTAAAATCAAGTGAATTAGCAAAAAAAGTTATTAAATGATATAAAGCTAAAGAATTTGTAATAGTTCCAGATAGATTTAATAAAATTTTTGAAGATTGGATTTATAATCTTAGAGATTGGTGTATTTCTCGACAACTTTGGTGGGGTCATCAAATTCCTGCTTATTATGATATAAAAACTTGAAAACTTTTGGAAGTAACTCAAAATGAAAAAGAAGTATATAAAAAATATGGTAAAGAAAATGTAAAAAGAGATGAAGATGTGCTTGATACATGGTTTTCTTCTGCTCTTTGGCCTTTTTCTATTTTGGACTGGGATCCAAAAACTCCAGGAAAATTATTTAAACAATTTTATCCAGCGCAAGTACTTGAAACAGGTCATGATATTTTACCTTTTTGGGTAATAAAAATGTTACTTATGGGTTATGAATATACCAATAAAACTCCATTTCAAACCATATATCTTCATGGGCTTATTTTTGATGAAAAATGAAAAAAAATGAGTAAATCATTATGAAATGGTATAGATCCTGTAGATTTAATAAATGAATATAGTGCTGATAGTTTAAGACTTAGTATTGTTATATGAAATACTCCTTGAAATAACTTAAATTACTGCACAAAACATACTGAATCATATAATATATTTTTAAATAAATTATGGAATTTAGTTCGTTTTGTACATTCAAATATATGAGAAATTAAAAAAAGCGATACAGAATTATTAGAAATAATTAATAAAAATTATGATAAATTATTAAATCATGAAAAATGGATTATTTCTAGATTAAAAAACATTTTTGATATAGTTACTAATTGAATGGAAAATTTTAATTTTTCCACAACCTGATTTGATTTAATTAATTTTACAAAAGATGAATTTGCTGATTTTTATATTGAAGAATATAAACTTACAAAAGAAAATTCTAAATTTTGAGATACGATATTATCTTTTTGTATTTTAACATTATTAAAATTATGGCATCCTTATATTCCTTTTATTACAGAAGAACTTTATTGAAAATTAAAAAACAAAGAAACTCTTATAGATAATACTTGGCCAAAATGAAATATTAAAAAAAATTTATTAATAGAAAAAGATATGTGAATTATTTATAATATCATTAAAACAGTTAGAAACATAAGAGCAGAAAAACTTATTAAACCACAAGATAAAGTTGATGTAATATTTAGAACTACAAAAAAATTTAAAACCCTATTAGAAGAAAATAAAGAGATTATTTTTTGACTTGCAAAAATCAAAAATTTAATTATAGTAGAGAAAAATAAAGATATCAATGAATCAAAATATATTTATTGAGTTATTGATTCTATAGATATATTTCTTGATATGTGAGATGTTATCGATTCTACAGCAGAAAAAGAAAGATTAAAAATATTAATATATGATAAAAAAGAATATATAAGAATTATTAATTTTAAATTATTAAATGCAGATTTTGTAAAAAAAGCGCCAGAATCTATAGTGCGTATAGAACAAGAAAAAAAAATACAAGCAGAAGAACAATTAAAAAAATTGGAAGAAAAATATAAAACTTTATAATTTTAAAACATTATATTTATGTTAATGCCAACTTTAATTTGAAAAACTAATGAAATTTCTGAAAAGTTTAAACAAAAAGACTTTCAGAAATTTAATAAAAAAATAGTAGATGTTATTATAAGTATTCAACCTAAAGTATTTTTATGTATATTTAGAACTAAAGATAAGCTAATGGGCATAGTCAAAAATACTAAAGATGATACATGTTTTAACGCTAATTTATCTCAAGAAGAAATAGAATATTTTAAAAAAATAGTTTGAATTAAACAAGATACAAATATAAAATTAGATCCAAATAGATTTAATCCAGATAAATAATATATTATTAATGAAAAATGAAATTTATATTAATTTTAATATTTTTTATATATACTTGTTTTTTTAATACTAGTTTAGCTTTTGAACAACAAGGATTTACTAATTTTGAAGATAAAAATAATCATGTATCATTTTTATGTGAAAAACAATGTTTTATATTATTATGAACTTTGGATAATAACGATTATATTGAATTAAATTGAATTATAGAATGAAAAGGCAAAATTTGATATTGATTTTTAAATTGAATAGAAATTATTCCATGAAATTTTTTTGAAATATCTCAAAATAAAAATATTAAAGAAAAATTAGTTTTTTCAAAATTTGCAAGTTTTTCTCAAATTCCAAAACAAATTCAAATTGTATTAATTATAGATTGAAACTTAAAATGAGATAAAATAAAAATAGATTTATTAAACTTTAATTTTATCGAATCTTTTTTAAATTGATTTAATGAAGCTCTTGAATATAGAGAATATAATCCAAGAACAATAAATTTTTTGGAATGACCAATGTGGAATGGTAAATATATAAATGAAGCCTTTTTTTGACTTATCATTTTTCTTTTATTTATAACTATAATTTGATATTTTATAATTTGAAAAAATAAAAAGTATTGTATTTATTTTTGAGTTTGAGTTTTAGCATTTTTTTGGATATTTTTTGATTTTTTTTCGACAGTAAATGAAATGAAAATTTGGAAAAATACAATAAGTGCTAAAAATATAATGGAAAATTGAAGATTAGGTAAAACATCTGATTTTTATTCATTTTTAGATTTTATAAAAACCAAAGTACCTAGTAAAGAAAAATGATTTTTTATAGCCCCATATCCTTTTGAGTCTGAAGGAAAATATCATATTTATCCAGATGTAAAATTTGATTCTATAAATAAAGTAAAATACATTTTTTGGTATAATCCATACTGAAGTCAATCACCATTTAATTTTAAAGATCCTATTTATTCTTCTTGAGTTTTAAGTTGGGATAAATATAAATTTAATGTAAAAGAAGAAATTAATTGGAAAAAATATGGAAAGATTTATATTTTAAAGTAAAAAGACGCTAAAGCGTCTTTTTGTGGTAAAATCCAATTGGAAAAGCCAG
>CAYUQQ010000052.1:0-6949 GCA_964446905.1 uncultured Candidatus Peribacteria bacterium | reverse complement strand
ATAATAATAGCTATTATATGCTATATTTAATAAATAATAAAAATAATTAAAAATTTAATTAAAATAATTATTTATTTTTTATAATAAAAAAACAAATATTGTCAAAACAATAATGATTGACTTTATTTTTAAATTATTTATTAATAATAAATATTTTTTTGAATTTTATAAAAAATTATGATTTGAAATATTCTAAATTTTCTTTTTTATCTTTACAAAGATTAAATAAATCTTCTTCTAATGATTTTACAGTATTTGGTCATATTTTACCAGCTTGATTATCATTTTTACTTTCTATAATTCATTTATTTAATTGATAATTAATTATACTTTCTTTAGTTTTAATTCAAAAAATTGCTGTATCTTTAAATTCAAAATATCACAATAATTTTAAAGTTTTTTGCAATTTTCTTATATGTAATCATATTTCATTTAATTTTGGTTTTCAAAATGCCTGTATTATTTTATTAATTTCATTTTTAATTTTAATTAATTCTTTTTCTTTAAGTAATTCTTGTTGTTTTATTCTTTCTTGTTCTTTTAAATATGTTAAATATTTATTATTTAAACAAGTTTTAGTTTTTGGTCAATAAATTCATGCTCAGTAGTCATTTTTATTTTTTATAATGTTATTATCTAATTGAAATTTTAAAATAAAATTTTTAATATTATTAAATTTTCAATCTATTTCTTTATCAAAATAATTAAGATCTTTTAAAATTTGTTGTAATTTAATAATATCTTCTTTTGGACTTTTTTCTGAAATTGGAAAAGGTACACTTTCTTGAATAATTGGTTTTTGATTATTTTGTATAATAAAATCATTTTTTCATACAGTAGTATTGTTTTTTATATTTTTAACATCAATATATCATATTTCAAAATTTTCTATATTTAATGATGGTAAAATCTCATCTTTATTTAAAATTCTTCAAGAAATTCTTCTTTTTCACCATGTTAAAGCTTTTTTTAATCCAACTTCTCAATATCACATCCAAATATCTAATCTATCACAATCATATCATCTATTTCAAGAATTTACTATAGCTCATCATCTATCATCTACTGTTCAAATTCAAATTCATTCTAAATAAATTTTTGTTCAAAATTGATAATTTTTTGGAGCCGCTATCATTCATGAATATACAGGCTTACCACTTGCTCAATTTGTTCAATTTCAATTTAAGGCTATATCTGCCTCATAACTTCATTTTAAATAAAAACTTTGTCATGGTAGTGGAGAATAATAAGCAGTAACAATAAAAGTTGTTAATTCTGTATTAATTTCTTCTCAAAAGCAATAATTAAATATTAAAAAATAAATTAAAATAACTTTAATAAAAATGTTTTTTTTCATATTTGTTTTTATTTATAAATAAATTGATTTAAATACAGTCTTCATTATTTTAACATATATATTAACGAAAAAACAAAAAAATAATATTGACTAATAAATAAATTAATTTTTAGTTATATTAAATTTGAATATTTATTTATTAATATCACAAAAAATTATATGTATATATTTAGATAAGGATATATAAGATATTTTTTTATTTGACTTATTAAATATAATTATATAATTGACAATCACTAATATTTATTTTTAATGAAATCATGGTTAATAATGAAGTAGTTACCTATATTCATGATGATATAGAAACTGCTAATTATAAGAAAAATAATGAACGTTTATTATTATATGAAAATTTAAAATTAAAAAAACAATTACTTTTTCATAAAGTATTAACTGATTTACTTTTAAAATTAGGATCTTGTTATAATCAAGAATGATTTTTTGATACTTTAATTGACGATATTTCTGATATTACTAATACTCAAAATGTTTTTATATACTTATGTAATTCAAAAAATGAATTGGAATTAAAAAATCAATGAAGATATCAAAATATAGATTTAAATTTTTTTAAAGCAAAAGCTAATGAACTTATTGATATTAATAATAAAAATAGTAAATTTAATATTTCTCAAATTGAAGAAAATAATAAAAATATTATTTGAATACCTATTATATCAAAAAATAATACAATTTGATTAATAGAAATTTGCATAAAAGAATTAAGATTAGAAAAAGAAGATATTGATATGATAAAAAAATTTATCATAACAGTATCAGACATAATAGAAAATATTGTTTCAAATGAAAAACTTTATGAAATTAAAAATGATTTAATTAAAAATTTAGATTATGATATTTTAATGAAAAATATTATTAATGATGCTACAAATTTAATAAATGCAGAGCATTGATGAATTTTTATTTTAAATAAAGAAAAACAAGTAATGGAATTAAAGTATTCAAAATGATTTTATAATGATAATAAAAATAATCAAGATGAACTATATTGTATATATAAATGAGAATGATTAGTTTGAAAAATTTGGGAAACAAAAAAAACTATTTTAATAGATGATTATAAAAAATGGAGTTGAAGACATAAAAATCCTATTTTAGGATTTTCATCAATATGATGAGTTCCTTTAAAAAAATGAGATGGCGAAATAATGTGAGTTATTATGTTATGAAATTCTAATAATATTAAAATAAATGATAAAAATATTGCAGTATTAGAAAGATTTGCAAAAATTGCGTCTATTACAATAATACAATCAATGGCTTTTAGAGAAATTCAAAACTTGAATATATCATTAAATACTTTAATAGATAAACAAAATCAAGAAATATGAATGTTAAAAAATCATTTACCTATTTGTTGTAAATGTAAACAAAAAGTAAGGACAGAAAAAGGCTGATGGGATACTATTTATAATTTTTTACAGGACAAGCCTGATATGATAAAATTATCTCATACTTTTTGTCCTGATTGTTATGAGGAAGAGATGAGAGAATGTAAAGAAATGAAGGAAGGAAATTAATAATTTATTTTATAAACCTATTTTTTCTTTTATTTTTAATTTATCTTTTAGAAAGATATTTCATTTTTGTTTTAAGATACTTAAGACAAGTTTATCATTATAGCTCAATCTATATATAAAATCATCTTCTGACATAATTGCATATTTTATTTTTTGTCAAAAAAATATTTTATTTAAAAACTGACTAAAATCGGTTTTATCTAAATTTCAAATAATAAAAATATCAACTATGTTATTTGATTTAGTGTCTATGTTAGATAAATGATCAGATATAGTTATAAGTTCAATTAATTTTTGAAATTTTAAATATTTTTTTAATTCTTCAATTGGATCATAGTTTTTTAAAAAAATTCAAACAATTTCATTATAAATAGATGAGCTTGTATTTAAAACATAAATTTTTTTTTTGTTTTCTTCTTTAGATTTTAAAATTTTTAATTTTTCTAAATTAATAAGTTCTCTACGAACAGAATTAATTTGTTCGTTTATATTTCTACATAATTCTCTAATAAAAAATCAATTATTTCAATTATTTGATTTTTGTTCTAGTATAAATTTTTCTAAAATTTTTACTCTACATTTTGATCAAAACAATTTAGAAAGAATCATAAAAATGAATATTTTTAAAATATTAAAACTTAAAAAGTGTTTTATTTAAAAGTATAATAATAAAAAAAAATAATTTGTAAATTTTAATTTGATTTAATAAATATTTTTCATATAATTTCCACACTTTAAACCGATATTAATTATTAAAAATATTATTATGGATAAATTAATCTTAAAAGCTTCTGAAAGAAATCTTGATATTAAATTACAAGATTTACGTTTAGATAAGCAAATACCAGCTGTTGTTTATGGTAAAAAAATTAAACCTATGCATATTTGTTTAAGTTATTCTGATTTTTTAAAAACTTTCCGTACTTGATGATATACTCATATTATACAATTACAATTAAACGACAAAAAACAAGATGTTATTATACAAGATATTCAAAAACATCCTGTAAGTGATAATTTTTTACATATTGATTTACTTGCTATTGATGCAAAAGAAAAAATACACGTTAATATTCCTATTAATTTAATTTGAAATTCACCAGCCGTAAAAGAATGATGATTTATTGATCAAGTTTTAAGTGAAATAGAAGTAAAATGTTTAACTTCTGATTTAATAGATCAATTTGAATTAGATATTTCAAATTTAGAAAGTATTTGAGATGTATTATATGTAAAAGATTTAAATATTAATACCTCAAAATATGAGTTATCTATACCTTTAGAATCTCCTGTTGTTTCTGTATTAGATGCAAAAGTAAAAGAAGAAGCTCCTGTAGAAGCTGCTAAAGTAGAAGATGTATGAGTTGCTGGTAAAGAAGAAAAATCTGAAGAAGAAAAAGAATAATTTATATTCAAACAAAATTTATTAACGTTTCATAATGAACCAGTCTATTTTTAAACAAAAATAAAATTATATTAGTAGAAATCAAATTTATTTGAATATAAAATTAAAATTTAACTTTTATTTTTATGATAATAACAATTTTTTGAGATTCAAAAGATACTACTGAATTAATTCAAATAACAAAAGAATCATTAAAAGAATTATGATTAGAAAAAATTATTAAAGTTAAAAAAAATATAGATATTACATATAAAAAAAGCATGTGAATTAAAAAAATTCCAGCTTTTTGTTTGGAAGAAAAAGATTTAGATTTTAAAGATATTATTTTTGAATGAGTTGTGCCTAGTAAAGAAGAAATTATAAATTTGATTTCCTCTATAATTTGATGAGAAAGTAGTTGTAACACAGATAATTGTACTCATTGTTGAATTTGTTAATTTTTTAAATTATATTTAAATTAGTTTTTCGGTTTTTTATTTTTTGAAAAATTTTCTAAATTATACTAAATTTTGTTATATAAGACCGTCAAACATTTTACTTAAGTATAAATGAATAAATATTTATCATATTTACATTTTATTTGATTATCTCAAAGAAATTTAAGTAAGATTTTTGAAATAAATAAAAATTATCAAGATTTTTTTGAAAATTTATCTTATAATAATTTATTAAATTTTTGAATTAAGGAAGATAAAATTACAGAAATTTTAAATAAAAAAAATAAATTTAATTTTAATTTAATTGATGATTTAATTTTAAAATTTTCTGTTAAATTAATTTCTTATCATGACTCCAATTATCCTATTCAATTAAAAAATCTTACTTATCCTCCATTTTTGATTTATATAAGATGAAATTTAGATAATAATATAAATTTATTTTCTATAGTATGATCTCGTAAAAATACAAAATATAGTGAAGATGTTTTAAAATGAATAATTCCATGACTTATAAAGTCATGATTTTGAATTGTAAGTTGATGAGCTTATTGAGTAGATAGCATAGCTCATAAAATAACTTTAGAAAATAAATGATATACTATTTCTGTTATTTGAACCTGAATTAATTTATATTATCCAGAATCAAATAAAATTTTATATGAAAATATAATATCTTCTTCTTGAGCAATTTTGTCTATTTTTCCTTTTTATACTCAATGAGAAGCATATAATTTTCCTATTAGAAATGAAATTATTGCATGATTAAGCAATGGCATACTTATAACTGAAGCATGAGAAAAATCTGGTACTTTAATTACAGCAAAACTTGCATTAGAATTAAATAAAGATGTCTTTGTAATTCCTTGAGATATAAATAAAGAAAATTCAATTTGAACAAATAAGTTGATTCAAAATTGATTAGGTAAATTAGTTTTAAGTGTTGAAGATATTTTGGAAGAGTATAATGTAAATTACAAAAATATAAATAAATTAGAAAATTTAAAAATAAAATTTGAAGATGAAATAGAAGAAAAAATTTATTTTTTACTTTCATCTAACCCAAAAAATGCATCTACAATATCTTCTGAATTAAATATTGATATTGAAGAAATAAGTTCCAAATTATCAATTATGGAAATAAAAGGGTATACTAAATTATGATTATGATGAGTTTATTCAATTCATAATTATAACTAAACTAAATTGATCGACGTTAGCGCGTAGTGCGAACTAGTATATTTTATGGATTTTAAAATTAAAATTTAGGAAAACCAAATTTGTTTGGATATAATAATAATTAATTTTTGGTTTTTTTAAAATTATTTAAATTAAATTCTACATTATTATTTGCAATATAGTTAAACAATTTTACTTTAAATTTAAATTAAAAAAATAAAACTTTGTTTGATTAAAAAAATCTTTTTATTATAATTTTGCACAATTATTTTTTATATTAAATATTCATGTCTTTTAAAAAAACTAAATTAATTAAAAATTCTACCAATCAAGTCATTTTTAATAAAATTAATTTTATTAAAAAATCTTATAATTCTTATAATAAAGCCAAAAAACGTAATTTATTTTTTTGATTATTTTTGTGAATTTTATCAATAATATCGATTAGTTTTTTATGAATATATACAATAAATAAATTTAATTCTTTTTCTTTTGATATAAATTTTTTTAAAAATTTTAATATTTTTTGAATGATTTGAGAAGATATAAAAAAAGAAAAAATCAATATTTTATTAACTTGAATTTGATGAGAAGAAAATGATGCACCAAATCTTACAGATACCATAATGTTAGCTTCTTTAAATCAAAAAAATAAAACAGTATCAATTTTATCGATTCCTAGAGATTTATATGTATCATTACCAAATAAAAATACTTGAAAAAAAATTAATGAACTTTATGTATTATGATTAAATAATTTACCAACAAATATGTCTATGAAATATTTAAAAGATAAAATTGAAGAAATTACATGAGAAAAAATAGATTATTATTTAAATATTAATTTTTTAGGATTTGTTAAATTTATTGATTTAATATGATGAATAGAAATAGATGTACCAGAAGATTTAAAAGATACTTCTTATCCTGATTGAAATTGGTGATATACCACTTTTTTTATAAAAAAATGATTACAGATAATTGATTGAAAAACTGCATTAAAATATGCTAGAAGCAGACATACTACATC
>CAYUQQ010000051.1:3639-6949 GCA_964446905.1 uncultured Candidatus Peribacteria bacterium | reverse complement strand
ATTTTATCAAGTTTTTATATTTTTTTGCTTTTTTTAATTTTTTATATAAAAATTAATGAATACTTAATTTTATTTTATGAATAAACAAATTGAAATAATTGAAAAATTTTTATTAATATCAAACGAATATATTTTATTTATACCTCTTTTTGTTTTTATTATATGAATAATAGAAACAATTTGAATTATTTGATATGCTATTTTATGAGAAATAATAATAGCCATAGTTTTTGCTTATTTAACTATTAATATGCAATTATTTTTTTTAAGTGCTTTTTTATTTTTTTTATGAATGATTTTATGATGCCTTTGATGATATTTTATAAGTTTTTTTTATTATAATAAAATAATTATTTTTCTTAAAAAATATTTTTGTTTTATTGATATTTATTTAAAAAAAATAGAAACTTTATTTTATAAATATCATTTTTTTACTTTTTTAATTATAATAAATATTGGATTTTTAAGACCTCTTTTATCAGTGTATTTATGATGTATAAAATATGATTTTAAATCATATATTTTATGAAGTTTTTTTGCTTGTTTATCTTATGTATCTAGTAGAGTTTTTATATGATATTTAATTGGTACTTTTTGAAAAATTATTTTAGAATATTTACAAATAAGTTTTTATTATTTTTTAGCTTTAATCTTATTTATATTATTTATATTTTTAATAAGAAAATTTGTTGTTAAAAATCGTTTATAATTTTATAAATATATCTAAACAAAATTTGTTTTCCTAAATTTGAAATTTAAAATTCTTTAAAAATAAACTAGATCACACTCCACATAAACATTGATCAATTTTATTTAGATATTAAAGCAAAAATTTCATAAATTTTTAAAAACTAATACTCTTATTTAAACCTATCTTTATATTTATTTAAAAAATAGTTTTGATTTTTTTAATATTTTTTTTACTATATATAAAATATTTTTTTATTATATAAGTATATGTATTTTAAATATAATAAATGATTTTCATTAATTGAATTATTAGTAGTTATTACAATAATAGCAATAATAAGTGTTGTTGCTTATACTAATTTTAGTGGTAGTACAGATAAGGCAAAAAATTCTAGAAAATTAAGTGATTTATCTAGCATAGAAACAGGATTACAACATTTTTATCAAGAAAAAAATTATTATCCTATGCCATCAGAATATAATTCATGAACTAATGTTTGGTGATATTCATGATGAACTGCTTGATTTAATGCTTCTATGAGTAATACTTTTACTGGAGCCAAATCTTCAGAACAAATAATGTCAGTATCTTGATCTTTAATAAGATGATGAGGAATTGTTTATGATACAGGTTGAACAAATCAAGTTTGAGCAAAATGAGTAATTGATTCATCAGTTTTAGGTAAACAATATTTAAGCCAGGAACTTTTTGATCCTAGTCTAAAAGAGATTAAAGTTTGAAATGATAAAGTATTTAAAGATTATTGAATTTGAAAATATACGTATTCAATTTATGCAAAACCTGCTGCAGTTTGATCTTGGAATACTAATTCTCAAAAATGACAAGCATATAATTTGGCAATCACATTATATGATGAACAAAAAACATATATTACAAAAATTATATGAAATTTTGATAAAACTTTATGCAATGATTGTCCAGAGTCTTTAATTTGAATTTGAAGTGGATCAGTTTATTTAAAAGATTGAGATGCATGGACATGATCTTGAGTAGATAGCACAGAGCAATGAATTCCTTATCCAATTAATTGATTTTAAAAAGTAAATTTTTTAATGATGGAAACTTTATTAACCAATAATAACGCTACACAAACTTTTTCTAAATTATTTGCAGAAATAGATTTTGAATATGATTATGAATTACAAGAATATTGTGCATTTTTCAAAAAAACAACATGATATTATTAACAATGAAAAACTAAAAATGCAGCTTTTTTGGAACTTATTTCATCTTATATAGACACAAAAGATTTATAAACAAAAGATTTATAAAATGTGAAATTTAAAACCAATAACAAGAAAAGAATTAATAAGAAAACTTAAATTATTATGATATTGATAACCTTTTATTTAATGAAAACATGAATTTTTGAAGAAAAATAAATTTAAAATAACAATTCTAAATTCACATTCTTGAAAAGAGCTTTGAAAACGAATTATTGCTAAAATATGTAAAGAAATTTGAATTGACACAAAATCTTTTATAGACTTATAAAATCTTTTAACTTTTAACTTTTTAAATTTATGTTAATACCTACAGTTATAGATAAAGCTCCTTGATGATGAGAACGTGTTTATGATATTTATTCAAGATTACTTGAAGATAGAATTGTATTTTTATGAGATGCTATAGATAGTGTAGTTTCAAATACTGTAATTGCACAATTATTATTTTTGGAAAAACAAGATAATAAATTACCAATTACAATGTATATTAATTCTCCTTGATGACACGTTACTGCTGGTCTTGCTATCTATGATACTATGCAATATATAAAATGCGATATTATTACAGTTTGTGTTTGACTTGCTGCTTCTATGGCAAGTGTGATACTTATGGGTGGTACAAAATGAAAAAGATATTCTCTTCCTCATTCCGAAATCCTTATTCATCAACCACTTTGATGAGCAGAATGACAAGCAGTAGAAATAAAAATTGCGGCAGATCATATTTTACAAACATGAAATAGATTATATAAAATAATATCGAAACACACATGAAAAGATATAAAAAAAGTTGAAAAAGATTGCGATAGAGATTATTATATGACAGCAGAAGAAGCTTTGGAATACTGAATTATTGATAAAATAATAGTAAATAATAAATAATTAATATGAATAAAATTGTTCGTAAAGTTATAGAAACATACTTAAAAGAACAAAGAATATTAAGTCTTGAAGAATTATGATTATCTACAAATGAGTACTTACAGCAAAAATTTTGTAGTTTTGTTACTTTTTATAAAGATTGAAATGTTATTGCTTCTAGTTGAAGAATTAATTTAAAAAAATCTAATACCATTTTGGAATTAATAGAAAATGCTTTATTTTGTTTAAAAGATGATAGATTTATAGAAAAAATAAAAATGCCAGATGATATAAAAGATATTTATATTAGAGTTGATTTTATTTCTCCAGAATGAAGAAAAGTTATTAATAATATTAAAGATATTGATAATGAAATTGATATCAAAAAACATTGATTAATTTTAATTAGTCAGACATTACAAAAAGTTTCTGTAATATTACCAAACATGGTAAATATAATTTCTACACCAAAAGATTTATTTACATTAGTATGTAAAAAGGCTTCTTTAAA
>CAYUQQ010000051.1:0-3629 GCA_964446905.1 uncultured Candidatus Peribacteria bacterium | reverse complement strand
AACCATTGTATTTAGTGATTTTTAAAATTAATTATTAAATTTTAAAACTTTTTGTCTTTAGAAACCAAAAATTAAATTTACTTTAAAGCTAATAGCTAATAGTTATTAGCTATTAGCTAATTATCATGAAAATATTTGATTTAAATATTTTTTGAATTCATATTGCTCCAAGTTATTATTGACTGGCCTATGTTATAGGCTTTATTTTATGATATATTATAATTTATAGAAGAAAAATTTTTACGGAAAAAGAACTTGATATACTTTGAATTTTTATTTTCTTTTGAGTTTTTTTATGATGAAGAATTTGATATATTTTATTTTATAATTTAAACTATTATATTACTAATCCTATAGATATATTTAAAACTTGGCAATGATGAATGAGTTTTCATTGATGAATTATATGAGTTGTTATAGCCATGATTTTATTTGCTATAAAATATAAGAAAAATTTTTATAATTTAGCAGATAATATTGCTAGTGTTTTACCTATATGAATTTTTTTATGAAGAATTGCAAATTATTTAAATAAAGAATTATTATGAAAAACTTATACATGATTTTTGGCTGTAGAAAAAAACTGACAATTTTATTTTCCTTCACCACTATTAGAGGCTATTTGTGAATGATTAATATTATATTTTATATTATTTTATATTTTTAAAAAAAGAAAATATTATTGACAAATTTGAGGTTGATTTTTATTGTTTTATTGAATTTTTAGATTTATAATAGAATTTATTCGTATACCAGATCCTCAAGTTTGATATATTTTTTGATTTTTTACAATGTGACAAATATTGACGTTACCAATGATGATTTTTTGATTTTATTACTTAGTTTTTTTTAAAAAATATCCAAAAAATCTTAGATCTTAATTTAAAAAAATGTATAATAATTATAAAAATTTTAATAAAATATCTATTTCGAATTTTTTAATTTTAATTTGTATTTTTGTTACTATTATTTCTTTTATTATACCAAAAATACTTATTTTTTGAATGAATGATTTTTTTATCATAAATAAAAATTATTTATGATTTTTAATTCAATTTATATTATATCAATTTTTGCATTGATGATTATTACATTTATTTATATATTTTGAAATCAAATAGAATTTTTAATCTGACAAAAACGCTATATCTTATTTTTTATTTTAAATACAATATTTACATGATTTTTTTTATTATTTTTATCTGATTGAAATACAATCTGAATTAGTGGTTTTGCAATGGCTATTTTAGCATATGTTTTTTTAGAATTAAAAAAAAGAAACAATCCAGAATATAAAAGTGCATGAATATTTTTATTAATAAATATTTCTATTTGATTTGGATCTAATATTAGTCTTATCTGACATCTATTTTGAGCTATATTTTGAATAATATATTTTATTTTTTTAAATAAAAATTTTAAAATTAAAATTTATAATTTTTTTAAATAATTACAATACTTATTAATTATACATTCATTACATTTAGGATTTTTGGCTTTACAAATATATCTTCAAAATAACACTAAACTATTATGTATGTTCATTTTTTGTTTTTGAGAAAAAATTTCTTCTATTTTTTTATCTGTATCTTCTGGTTTTTTAGTTTTTATAATACCTATTCTATTACAAATTCTATGAATATGTGTATCTACTCAAACATAAGGTAAATTATAAAGATTTGAAAGAATAACTTTTGCTGACTTAATTCAAATTCAAGGAAAAGTCATTAACATTTGTAAATTATTCGGAATTTTTGAATTAAATTCAAAAACCAATTTTTCTCAACATAATTTAATAAACTTAGATTTATTTTTATAAAAATTAATACTTTTTAAGTTTTGTTCAATTTCTAAAAGACTTAATTTTGTAATATCTTCTGCATTTTTTACAATTTTAAAAAAATTATTAGTAACTTTATTTACTTGTCTATCTGTAGTCTGAGCAGACAAAATCACTGCTATAATAAATTGAAAAGGAGTTTTGTAATTTAACTCTGTTTTTGCATTAGGATATATATTAACAATTTTATCTAAAATTAAACTAATTTCAGATTTTGTTTTTAACATTTATTTATTATACTCAAGTAAAATTGTTTGACGGTTTCGCGGTAGCGAAACCTAGTCTAATTTAAAAGGTTTTTTTAAAAAGAAAAAACCGAAAACCAATTCTTATTAGGTATATATTAAATTATTTAGATTTAGAATTTTCAGGCATATCTTCAGATATATCTTCAGATATATTTTTTTTAGGAATATCTTTAATTAGATATTTTATTATATTTTATATTTTTTTAACACATAATCTAATATTTAATATCTTACTAATACCTATTACCTAATCTGGAGCCATTATCGGGAATCGAACCCGAGACCTTTCCCTTACCATGGGAATGCTCTACCAACTGAGCTATAATGGCTTATAAATATTAATTTTCAAAAATTGAAAATAATATTTTATTTATTGTTTCTTTATTAGTAAATTTATTTTTAATTTTTTTAAATTTTTCAAATTTTAAAATTTCTTTTAGTCAATTTTTATTTAAATCTTTTTCTAAAATTAAAATATTTCATTTTTTTTCATATTCTAATGCATTAAAATACTGATGATTATTAGCAGATTCTCATAAAGGAATAATAATCATTTTTATACCAAAAGCCTCAAGTTCAGCAAGTACACTAGCTCAAGCTCTAGTGATTGCAATATCTGCATTTGAATATAAATCTTTCAAAATATCATGATTTATAAAATCGTAAGTACTAATAAAATTATATTTTTTAAATTTATTTTTAAATCAAATATTTAAACTTCATAAAACAATATTAATTTCAAATTTTTCAAATTTTTTAATATTGTTTAACAAAAAATCAAAAATCCTAGATGATCATTGACTTCATCAAATAACTAATAAATTAGTATTTTTAGTTTGTTTTATTTTTGATTTAACAAATAAATCTGGATTTAAAATTTGTCAAACAATTTCATAATTATCTTTTTTAAAATATTTTTTTGCAGATTCAAATCAAAGAAAAATTTTTGTTGCAAATTTAGCAACTATCCTATTAGCGAGTCCTGGTATAGTATCGGATTCATGTAAAAATAATTTAATTTTTAATATTCATCAAGCAATAGATACTGGCAAGGATACATAACCTCATTTAGAAAAAATAATAGAAATTTTTTCTTTTTTTAAAATTAAAATTGATTCAAAAACACCATAAATAATTTTAAATGGCTCAATAAAAGTTTTAAAAGAAAAATATCTTCTTAATTTTCATGATTTTACTCAAAAAAATTTAATTCAATTTTGTTTTGCTATTTTTTCTTCTAAAGAATCCTTTTCTCATATCCAAATAAAACTTAAGTTTTTATTGCTTTTTATAGTATTATAAATAGCCAAAAGTGGAGTAATATGTCATCATGTTCATCATCAAACAAGAGCAATTTTTTTCATAATATATTTATAACAAATTTAATTTCTTTAATTTTAAATAAAATAATATAAAAAACAAATTAAAAAAATACGAATACATTATATTTTTATAAAATTTTGCAATAAAATTTATATTCTTAATACAGATATGCTCGATAAAAATTGTTTAACGATTTTGTTGTAACGAAATCTAGTTTA
>CAYUQQ010000050.1:0-7053 GCA_964446905.1 uncultured Candidatus Peribacteria bacterium | reverse complement strand
TAAAAAAATTAATATTTATTTGTTTTCAAGATAATTCTTTTGTAACTATAATGGATTTTGATTCATTGTAATAATGTTGTCTTCAAATTAAACATGCTTTTAATTTATCTATAGTATCATGTATTTTTAAATCCATAGAATCAGAACACGCAAAAATCCTTTCATCAGATGAATT
This sequence comes from uncultured Candidatus Peribacteria bacterium, assembly GCA_964446905.1. Lineage (GTDB taxonomy): Bacteria > Patescibacteriota > Gracilibacteria > BD1-5 > UBA2023 > CAYRGR01. The sequence goes on along the minus strand of CAYUQQ010000050.1, from coordinate 6,878 downwards.
TTTTTTAAATACAATGCCATATCATTCTGGAATTTTTTCTATAGCTTCATAAATACTAGAAAATGAATCTCACATGGATATTATTCTATTTTTATTTAATCAATTTAAAACAGAATCTATTTGTTTTTTCATTGAATTAATCGAAACTAAAGAATTTTTTCATTCAGTAAAAACCTTAGTTATATATTTAAAATCTTCTATTTCTAATACATGTGTTGATTTTGTATTGCTCATAAAAAAATAAATTAAAAAAATAAAAAATCTCTCCTTTTATGAGAGATAAAATAATAATTTCTATAATAATTCTCTCCTTTTAGGACAAAATAATAATAGAAATTATAATTTGTTTTAACATAAATTTTAAATTAAAAATAAATAAATTTTTAAAATACTTAAATTTATTTTTTTAGTGTATAAATATTTCTTCAAACTCTCTGTATATGTGCCCTATTTTGTAAATTCATATAAACAGTACTACTTTTTACTTTTCTAAACTTCAAAACTTTAGCTATAATAGCATCTGTAGAAAGTGGATTCTTTGCTTTTTGTAAAATATCTATAATAACATCCAATACAGTACCTGGTTTATATCACCATTCTTTTAATACATAAATACCTCTTCAAATAAGTACAAATTCATTATTTCTAATTAATTCATTATGAATTGTGGCAACTTTTACAGATTCTTTAAAATGATTAGAAATTAGATTAGTTAATTCTATAAAATGCATTGGTTTTTTTAATTTTTTCATTACATAAATTGTTTTGTCTTTTAAAGTGGCAGGATTAAGAATTTTCCATTTTTCAAGTCAAATATATTTTTCTTCTCATTTAACTATATCTAAAAAAATATCTAAAATAGAATCTATTAAAACATTTTCTATTTTACCAAAACTAGAAAATAAATTAATTTTAATCATTTCATCCAAAATAGACTGTTCCATTATATCTCATTTTTTCTTTAAAATTTTTATTGCTTCCTTATGTACTTCTGTTATCAGTTTTTTATTAACTTCAGGAAAAAAGAAATAAGTTTTAGCTCCTAATTGTGGTTTACTTTTATTTAAATTAAAATCTGATTGCAAAATTACTTCTAAAATTCAACTATTAATATCTTTATCTAATTTTAGTTCATTTATAATTCAATTAATTAATTTATCTTTTATAAGCAATCATCAATGTAATTTTAATATAGATTCTCACAATTCTTGAATTTTTCATAATTTAGTGGATTTTATAATTCTTCATATTTTTTTAATACCAACATCTTCTATTTGTCTTACTCTTTCTCTTGTAATATTATAAGAATTTCATATGCTTTGTAATGTTTCTTGATTTGAATTTAATCATATTCTTCTTGAAATAATTTCATTTTCTTTTTCTGTTAAATTATTTAATATACTTACAAATCAAGTTTGTATTTCTTTATCTTTAGTTAACATTATTTTTTAATTAAAAATATAATATATTACTATAATTCAATTTATAATTTTTTTTTATTAAAAGTCAAGAAATTAATAAAACATTTTATAAAATGCTCTTAAAAATGGCATTTTTAAATTTGACAAAATATTTTTATTTAATATATTTCTCACTAATTTTATTTTTAATATATTATAAATATGAAATTAAATGAAATTAAATGTGCAAAAAATGAAAACATTATTTTACAAAACTGATTTGTTCTTGATAAAAAGACATGGACAGAATGTCATAAGAAAGAAGAATTAAGAAATAAACAATGTTATGGAATCTGTAAAGAAAATGAACAAATAGTTTGTAAAGTTTTAATGCAACTAAATAGATAAGCTTATTTTTTCTCAAATGTATTATAAATCTCCAATATTTCTGCTCACATTTTTTCCCAAGAAAACAAATTAACTCTTTTATATCAATTTTCTATTAATTTTTTTCTTAAATCTTGATTTTGTGTTACTTCCATAATTGCACTTATAATACTTTCAATACTTAATGGATTAAAATAAATAGCCCCATCAGGTCATGCTATTTCTGGTAAACTAGAAAAATTAGAGCTTGCAACTGGAATTCAAAGAGCCATTGATTCAAGTAATGGCAAACCAAATCATTCATATAAAGAAGGAAAAATAAAAGCTAACGCTCAAGAATAAAAAATATTTAATTCTTTATTTTCCAAATATCAAAGCATGTGTACTCTTTTTTGTAAATTATTAAAAATAATCTCATTTCTTACATCAAATGTTGTTAAATCTTCTTTTCAAACAATAACTAAGTCAAAATTTACTCATTGTTTTAATAATTCTCAATATGCTTTAACTAATCTTAAAACATTTTTATGTTCTCTTAAAACTCACACATATATAATATAATCATTTTTAATTCCATATTTTAACTTATTTTTTTCTATTTCATCTTTATCTGTAATTTTAAAAAAATCATTTTTGTTTATTCCTTCGTATATTACTTGTATTTTATTTTCGGGTATATTTAAAACCTCTATAATATCTTTTTTTGTATTTTTACTAACTGCAATAATTTTTTTTGCCTTTTTTGTAATAGACTTAATAGTAATTCAATAAGCAAATCTATGATGAAATCAAGTCATTTTTTTACCTGGATAAAATGAAAGGGTTAAATCATGAATTGTAACAATAGAAGGTTTAAAATAAAAAATTGGAGCATTAAAATGAGTAAAATGCATTAAATCTAATTTTTCTTTATAAAGTTTATATAAAAAAATTGTTTGTTCTGCAAAAGAATAATGCCTTGCTCAAACTAAAATTTTTTTAAATCTATTATTTGGACAATTATATAAAGAAAAATTAGGTTCATTAAAAAATAATATATATTCATTTTTTGTATCATTTTTTTCTAAATAAGAAACAAGCTCAAATACATATCTTCAAATTCAAGTAAAACTTGTTGAATACATTCTACAATCAATTCAAATTTTCATAAATAAAAAATAAATTTATAATAAAGTACCTATAAAATCTCAATGTCAATTTATAAAATCTTTTATATTTTGTGATTTTGATCATTCTAATTTAACTTGATTTAAAATCAATATTCATTTATTACATTTTATTCAAATATCATTTTTTAATTTAACAATTTCTCATATTTTTAATTTTATATCTGTATTTTCTATAAAATCACATTTTTCTATAATTAATTTTTTATTTTTAAAAAAAGTATATATTCAAGGCCAAGAAGTAAATCATTTCCATAAATTAAAAAGATTTTTTACGTCTTTATTAAAATCCAATAATCAATCGTTTTTATTTATTTTAGAACAATGTGAGGCATTTTCATGTATTTGAGATATTAAATTTAATTTATTTAACTCTAATTTAGATAGCGTGTCTATTAAAAATTTTCAAGATAAATTAGAAAAAATCTTAATTAAAGAATCGTAATTATCAAATTTTTTTATAGGTATTTTTAAAATATCAATAATGTCTCATTCATCCATTTTTTGTGTCATTTGCATTATAGTTATTCATGTTTCTGTATCTCAATTTATTAAAGCCTGTTGAATAGGTGAGGCTCATCTATATTTTGGTAATATAGATCAATGAATATTAATACACATTTTTTTTGGTATTTCCAAAATTTGAATAGGTAATATCTTACCATAAGCAACAACAATAAAATAATCTGCATTATATATTTTAAGTTTGTTAAATAAATTTTGATTATCTTTTAGTTTTTCTTCTTGAAATAATTTAATATTTTTTTCTAATGAAAATTCTTTTACGGGAGATGCTTTTAAAATCTGTTTTCTTCAAAATGGCTTATCTATAGATGTTACCACAAAAACAACTTCAAATAATTTAGATTCATACAAATCTTTTAATACAGATTTTGCTAAAACTGGAGTTCAAAAAAATCAAATTTTTATCATATTTTAAAATTATTTATTTAATAGTAAATCAAATTCTTGTCATCATCTTTCAAATTTTAAATAAACTTCATTTATTTTTTCATATTCTGTAATTCAAGTAAATCAAAGAATTTCTTTATTTCATAAAATATTATTAATTATAATTTTATTATAAATATTAGCTCATGATAAGCTTATTAATTTAATTTTTTTTGTATCCTCATTTTCAAATATATTATCTTTAATAAAATAAACAATTTTTAAATTATTAGTTTCAAATCAATCAATATTAGATTTAATAGTATAAACTTTATTTAAAGTATCACCAAAATTAAAATTTATAATTTCTCAACTTCAATTTGATATATAAGTTTTATTTAAAATTTCATCAAAATATATTTTTAATACCCATATACCTGTAGATGTATTTAACGTTTTAATAGATCAAGAAAAACTTATTAAATTTAAATTCAAAAAATCAATTAAATTAGTTTTATCAAAAAAATTTTCTTTTACTATATATCATAAAGTATCTCAAGAAAAAAATGTTAATTCATAAGAATTAATTATATTTTCTTTTATATTAAAATCAAAATATGTAATATCATTTTTAATTGTTTCAAGTTTTAATTGTAAACTTTGTCATACAAAATAATTTTGTAAAAAATATATTCAAGTAGCTGACATTATAGTAATAATAAAAACACTTATTAATAATTCTATAAATGTAAAACCTTTATTTAGCATATTATTTAGTTTTTAATAAAACAATTTTTGTTATAAATATAACTATTAAAAATAAAGTAAAAAATAAAAATATTTTTCAAATTTTATCAAGAAAAATAGCTCATATTCAAAATAATAAAGAAATACTATAAACAAATCATCTTATAAAATTTTTTGATAAACCAAGTTTTAATAATCTAAAATGTAAATGGTAAGATGTATCTCATTTTAATAAATTTTTTTTATTATATAATCTCATAAAAATAACATAAAACGCATCTATTAAATAAACTCAAATTACAGAGGCAACTGTAGCTATTTTTCATCAAGCTATTATTGCTAAAGTAGCAATCATAAAAGCCATAAACATGCTACCACTATCTCAAAGTAAAAAAACTCTTTTTATATCAAAAATCCAAATTAAAAATACAGAAGGTATTAAAATAGATAATATTTTTAATACAAATATTGAATTTTCTTTTGCTAATATACTAGTATCTAAAATATATAATTTTACAGTTAAAATAAAAATTACAATTAATGCAATCAAAGAAATTCAAGATGTCATTCATGATATACTATCACTCCAGTTAATAGAATTAAAAACTATAATATACCATAAAATAGTAAATAATAAAGGTATAATATAAATTTTTATTTCTCATAAAACAATAAAATATTGATCTAAATGTAAAATTCATCAAAAAATATTACTAATATATCAAATTTTAATACTTGTTATGCCCATTATTGCTCATATTAAAATTTGAAAAAATAAACGTAAACTAGGGGAAATTTTAAATTTTATTTTTGATATAGTATCTAGATCATCTATAAAACTAATTATTATTACAAATAATCACAATAACAATATTATAATTAATTTACTATAAGTTATATCGAGAAACAAAAAAGATATTAAAACTAGATTAATATATAAAATAATTCAAAGTCAATATGGAATTGGTTTTCTTTTTCATTCATGAGGATATCTTTCTGGATGATCTAATAATCATATTTTATTAAAAATAAATATCAAAATTTTAATAAATAAAAAAGAGGTTATTATTGATATAAAAAACAAAAATATTAATTCTTCAGATAATATAAAATTTATTAAATTCATACACTAATTTTTTAAAAAATATATAATAATTTTATTATTTATTTAGAATTTACTTTTTTATCTATTTCCAAATTTTTTTCTTTTATATAATTTATAAATTCGTTTTTTTTAAATATATATATATATAATCAAACAATTAATATTATTCACAATAATATATATCAAAAATTATCAAAAATTAATTTATAATATTCTACAAATAAAACTCATAAAATAATTATACATATCGCCCATAAAATAGATCAAAGTATGTTATACACCCAAAATTTTTTTTCTTTCATTCACATTGATCATGCTATAAATGGAACAAAAGACCTTGTAAAATTATGAAATTTTCACAAAATTATAAAAAATGCTCAATTTTTTTCAATTTGCTTTTTTAAAATTTTTAATTCTGTATCTCATAATCAAAACCATTCTCAATAATTTATAAAAAATTTTTCTCAAAACATTTTTCATAAAAGATATCAAATATAGTTTCAAATTATGGCTCAAATAATAGATACTATTATCATAAAAATTAAATTATTTTTTCAAAAAAATCATCATACAGTAAGCATTATTTGTTGTCCAGGAAAAAATACTCAAAATACAGGAAAAGATTCTATACAACTACTTATAAATGCTATTAAATAATTCCAGTTTCATAATAAAATAACTTTTTTTCAAATCCATGTTAAAAATAATTCTATCCAATCAGGTTTAAAAATAGATATTATTATAAGACTTATTATTAAAATAATAAAAATTATATTTAATGTTTTTAATAAAAAATCTATAATTTTTATAATATAGATTTTTATAAAATCTTTCATTGTAAAAAAATTAATTTATATTTATTATTTAAAATAAAATTTATTTTATTCTATTAATAAAAATTTAAATGTAAAATTAAAAAATTCTATTTATATTATTTAAATTATTAACTAAAAATTATTTAAAAATTTAATAAACTTATTTGTAAAAAAACTATAGAATATAATAATCTATAGTTTTTTTTAATTAAATAAAAAAATGGAAAAACTTTAATTCTAAAATAAAATTAACTTTTAAAAAAATAATTCAATTATAATAAATATCAACACTTATTTTATATTTCTTTAAGACACTGTTTATTTGTTTTGTATAAAATACCAAGCTGAAGCAGTGCGTCTTTGTAAT
>CAYUQQ010000049.1:3710-7125 GCA_964446905.1 uncultured Candidatus Peribacteria bacterium | reverse complement strand
GAATACTCTTGGAGGTCAAAGCTTTAACCTTCCGTTATTATTATAACGAGAGGATTTTAATCTATTAAATTTTAATAAATTAAAACCCTCCCGATAAAAATAACTATATAAAAGAAGGTGAAAATTAAAAAATAAAAAAATCGAAAACATTTTTATAAATGTATATAAATATGTTAACGAACACAAAGACTGAAATTGTCTTTCAGTGCTGGCAATTATACATAAATTCTTTTAAAGTCAATTAAATTTACTATTCTTCACATTTTTTTCACATAAAAACTAAAATTTAATTTTAAAAATTAAAAAAATGACTTAAATAAGTTATTTATAATAAATTTATATTTGTAAAATAATCTTTTTTATAAAAATAAAATTATCAAATTATTATTAATTTTATACAAAAATTTTTAATTAAAAAAAGAAAATACCATTTTTTTTTGACAAAAAGAAACTATTTTATAAAATGTCATCACTAAAATTTTAACTTAGGCCACTTTAGCTCAGCTGGTAGAGCGCTCGCCTTGTAAGCGAATGGTCGTCAGTTCAAATCTGACAAGTGGCTCCAATTTAGATATTAGATTTTAGGTATTAGATATTAGATAAATGTGAATTAAAAAATTATTTTAATCAGTATTTATTATGTAATACCTATTACTACGGGTCGATTCCAGAGCGGTCAAATGGGGCAGACTGTAAATCTGTTGGCTTACGCCTTCGCTGGTCCGAATCCAGCTCGGCCCACCAAGAAAAATTTTTCAAATTTTTACTTTCTACTAAGCTATGCCGGGATGGTGGAATTGGTAGACACCCTGGTCTTAGAAGCCAGTGCCTAAAAGCGTGAGAGTTCGAGTCTCTCTCTCGGCACCAAAAGAAAGTTGACAGCTTACAGTTAATAGATTACAGTTTGTATTTAAACTCCTTTAATTCTTAATTATTAAATAACATGAATAGATAAGAAAGTGATAAAATCTTTCATGAAATATCTAAATAACTAAGCAATAATAAACATTCTGCCAGTCTACCTGCTAGTGAAGAAAAAATTGACACAACAAACACCATTGAGGAAGAAATATATTTAAAAAAAGCTATAAAAAATATAGATGCATACGGAAAAATACTTAATAATATATTGAAATAATAATTATTTTTATTAAGAACAAATTTTTATATCATTTAATTTTATATAATATGAAAAAAAATATTCATCCTCAATTTCATGAAGATACAAAAGTAATTTGTTCTTGTTGAAATACTTTTGTTACATGAAGTTCTATAAAATGAGAAATTAGAGTTGAAACATGTTCTAAATGTCATCCTTTTTATACTTGAGAAAGGAAAATTCTTAAAACAAGCTCTGTTGATAAATTTTACTCAAGACAAAAAAAGACACAATGAATTAAAGATTCTAAATAATTTTTATTATACTTAATTTTTTTAAATTTAAAATTATTTAAAATATATTAATTCCCGATATATCCCGACTTTAGTCGGGATATATTAATTTAAATTTAGATATATAAATTTTTTAATAAATATTTTCATTCAAAAATATTAGCTGGCTCAGTATAATAATCATGAGAAAACTTAGTATTAGTTTTATAAGATTTAATTAAAATATTAATTTCTTTTTCAAAATCAAATATAGAAAGATTATTTTCAGGAATAATAATATCTCACATTGCAGACAATTCTATAATATGACTGTTTTGTTGTAATATAATTTTATTATAATTTTCATTTATGTTATTTATTTTATAAATAATATTATTAGATCATATTTGATTTTTTTTAATATCTAATGTAGATAAAGATTGAATATCAGAATATTTTAATAATTTTTTATTTAAAAATAAATCTTCTCAAAAGGAATAAATTTCTAAAAAATTATTTGAATTAATATTGGTGTCTTCTATTGAAATAATATATTTTCATTTAATTTCTGCAATAAAATATAATTCAAATTTTTTATTTTCATCTATATTAACATTAAAATTATGAATATTTCAATTTGGATCTGTTATTTTAAAATTTAAAGAAGAATAATTTAAAACAGTATTTCATTTAATTTTTACAATCTCATTTTGTAAATAAGTATTTGGCATATTTTCATCTAAAAATATTCAAAAATCCTTAAAAGAATTTAATTCTAAATATTTTTTATAATAATTTGTGTCTACTTGTCATAATTCTAAATATTCACAATTTTGTCTTCATGTAGATCTTTTTGCTAAAACATCAAAAGCTATTGTAGACAAATCAATAATAAATGGAAATTTTTTGCAATTAGGTCTGTCGTTAGTTTTTACAATAACACTTTTATCTTTTGATATAACTTGTATTAATTTATTAAATTCAGTATTACAATTAGCAGCAGAAAAATAATCATTAGAAAAAATATTTCAATTTGCAGTATGTTTTCATTCAAAAATATTATTATAATATGTTATTTCTCATATTTTTAATACTGAATTTTTTAAAATATTTATAATTTGATTAAAATTTAATTTAATTTCGCTAAGATTTTTTAATCATTCTATTTTATTTTTTGTAGTAACGTTTTCATCTAATAAAATAAAATAATCCTTTATTTTTAACAATAAATTATAAATATTATTTTTAAAATCTTGTTGTAAATAGATATCTTTTGAATTTGATTTTTTTATTAAAAAATCAAATATAGTATTGTATTGTTTTTTTACTTTTGTGTTTTGTAAAATAATATCTTCTTTTACAAAATTTGCGTTTATAAAAAATGTAAATGAATTAAATAATAATATAAATATAAATATTTTTTTTATCATATTTTTTAAAATTAAAATCTATTTTTAAGTTTTTGTTTTAATTCTATTATCAAATCTCTTATTTGAGCTGCTTTTTCAAAATCCAAATTTGCAGCAGCAACATCCATTTCTAATTCTAATTTTTTTATTTCTAATTTATAATTTATAGATTTTTTTTCATTTAAATTTTTATTTCATATTCAAAAATCTTTAATTTTTGAATAAATTGTCGTTGGTGTTATATTATTTTTTTTATTATATTTTTCTCGTAAAACTCTTCTTTTGTTTGTTATATCGATAACCTCTTTCATAGATTTAGAGACTTTTTTGTTATAAGAATACATTATTATTTTTCAATTAATATTTCTAGATGCTCTTCATATTATTTGTAATAATGAGTTTGTAGATCTTAAAAATCATTGTTTTTCTGCATCAATAATACAAATTAATGATACTTCTGGTAAATCAAGTCACTCTCTTAATAAATTAACTCAAACCAAAACATCTGTTTTTCATGTTCTTAAATTTTTAAGAATTTCTAATCTTTCAAGAGTATCAATTTCTGAATGTAAATAAGATGCTTTAATTCAATTAGAAATAAAATATTCAGTCAATTGTTCGGATGATTTTTTTGT
>CAYUQQ010000049.1:0-3610 GCA_964446905.1 uncultured Candidatus Peribacteria bacterium | reverse complement strand
TTTATTAAATTTTCTTTCCTTGATCTATCTCACGCATACATTCAGCCAATTTGAGGTATTGTAATATGAGATTCATCTATAAAGGTTAAAAAATTTTTTTGAAAAAAGTCTATAAGAGTAGAGGGTGATTGTCATATTTTTCTTCAAGAAAGATACATTGAATAATTTTCAATTCAATTAACATATCCTGTTTCCTGCATCATTTCAATATCATATTCTACTTTTGTTTTTATTCTTTCAGCTTCTAAAAGCATATTATTTTTTTTAAAAAATTTAATACGTTTTTCTAATTCATTTCTTATTTTTGGAATAATATTTTTAATTATTTGAGTTGTTGTTATTGTATGTTTTGCTGGAAAAATAGTAATACTATTTCTTTCTTCTAAAATATTATTTAATAAATAACTTTTTTTTAAAATTTTTTCTAATTTATTGTTAAAAAAATCCAAAACCCAAACAAATTCTTCACTGCTTGGAAAAATTTCTATAATATCTCATTGCACACGAAACATGCCTGGTTTAAAATCATAACTTGTTCTTTTAAATTGTAAATCAACCAATTTTTTTATAATATCTTCTGTTTTATAAATTTTATTTATCTCAAACTTAATAGTGCTTTCTAAATAGTCTTTTACTTCTCAAATTCAATAGATACAACTTACAGATGCTACTATTATAACATCTTTTCTTGATAATAAACTTTCTGTAGCAGCATGTCTTAATCTATCAATCTCTTCATTTACAGTTGCCTCTTTTTCTATATATGTATTTGTTTTTTTAATAAAAGCTTCTGGTTGATAATAGTCATAATAAGACACAAAATAATGCACGGCGTTATTTGGAAAAAATTCTTTAAATTCTGATGCTAACTGTGCTGCCAATGTTTTATTATGAGCAATTATAAGAGTTGGTTTTTGTAGAGCTTCTATTATATTTGCCATAATAAAAGTTTTACCTGATCATGTAACTCATAATATTGTCTGATATTTATTTTGCTTTTTAATACTATCCAAAATATTGTTAATTGTATTTTGTTGTGAAACAATTGTTTTATATGGAGCAATAAGTTTAAAATTCATAATTATTAATATTTAGTAATACCTAATTTAGAAGTAAAATATTACACATTTTTTAATTTTTTACAACTAAAAGGGAAATAAAAAAAATATGGGTTGGATCATAAGATTTTTCGTGTGAAATAATTTTAAAAATATTTTTAAGCATAAAGTTTCTGTAGTTTGTATAGAAAAAAACTTGTCATATGTTGAAAATTTTGAATAATCCATTCGTGTAATAATTGAAAACGAAATTTTTTCATTTTTTTTTAATTCTTTTTTATTATAAGTATTGATATTTAATTTAAATTAAACTCTTCTCTAAATAATTTGTATAGATTTTTATTTTCTAAAAAAGCACGTCAAAATTTTTCAAATATTGGCATCCTATATTTATGAAGAAGAGGTCTATCAGATTCTTTATGATTCCACCAAAAACATTTTAAAATAAAAGTTACTCAAAAATTTTCTTCAAAATTTGAATGAAAGGCTTTTTCGATTCATTCAAACATTTCTTTTGTTATAGCATACTCAGAAATATTTTCTGCTCAAGAACGTGGAAATAAAAGAGTATGTGCAAAAATTACCATAGCATCTCATCCAATTGGTCAATAAAAAGAATCTTCAAAATCTATAATTCATTTATCAAATATATTAAAACAATTAAAATCTCAATGTGTAAACTCTTTTGGAATAGTAGGAAGAACTTTCTCTAGTTTATTTTTTATTTCTTTAACAGTAGATAAAAAAGGATCATTACAGTCCTCTAATTCTTTTATAAAATTATTTACATGGTATCATTTAAAAACATCTCAAGTAGATATATTGTTGCAAATAGATTGTTTTTGAGCTGTAAAGTATTTTTTTATTACTATTAGTAATTTTTCTAAAATTTTTGAGGTTTTTTCTGGATTATCTTTATATAATATGAATTTTTTAGCAAAAGGTTCATCTCAAAGATTTTCTTCTTTATACCAAGAGAATTCTTGGTAATTTCCTGTACTTAAAATCTTAGCTACTGGAAAACCAAATGATAAAAGTTTTTTATGTACCAAAAGTTCATCATGAATAGCTTTTGAATATCAGAAACGAATATAATTTCCATCAATAATATCTTTTATTATATGGTTTTTGTTTCTACGAATTTTTATATATTCAAATTGAGTTGAATCAGTTTTAGTTAATTCTCATATTTTTTCTAAAACCTGTTCTTTTGTTAAGTTTAGCATTTTAAATTAGGTAAAATTTTACTAAATTATTTAAAAAAGTCTTTAATTTCAATTTTTATTATATTCCTTTATTATTTGCTTTATATCTGGTATTAAATTTTATTATATTAAAATTTTTTTAAAATTCATTCAAGGGCCTTTTCAATTCTTTCTATAGATTTAATTTCTACTTTTTCATTTATACTGTGGACATCATACATATTAGGTCCTATTGCAATAGCATGTACTCATTTTCAAAGTCATCATACGAGAGCGCCACATTCTAATCCAGCATGAAGGGCAATAATTTTAGGAGATTTTCATATTACTTTGGCCATTTCTTCTTTTGCTACTTTTACAAGATTAGAATCTGGATTATCCTGCCAACCCGGATATCATCTATCTAATTCAATTTTATAGCCTAAATCACCAAAGTATTTTTTTGTAGAATCAACTAAATTTTTTAAATCATCATTTATGCTTGATCTAGCTAAATAAACTATATTTATTTTGCCATTTTTGATTTTTATAATCCCAAGATTCATAGAAGTTTCTGTTAAACTTGGTATTTTTTTACTCATTTTATATATTCAAACTTTGATTATCCCAATTTCGGATAAAATTTTAACTCAATCAGAAATGGCTTTTAAGTCACAATTTATCTTCTCGATTTTAAAATCCAAATCTGGACAATCATGTATTTTTTTAATTTCTTCTAAAAATTCTTTTAATTTGTTTTTAAGCTCATTAATATTAGAGCTACTCAAAATAACCTCAATTTGGCTTGGTATAACATTACTCGCAGTTCAAGAATTAATTGAAAAAATTTCATTAATCAAGTTATTTGATGAGACAAATTTAAGGAAAATCTCTATTACATTTCAATGATTTTTATGTATTTCTACTCAAGAATGACCTCATTTCATTCAAAATATTTCTAAGGAGTATTTTTTATTATTTGAAGAAATAAATTTTAAATTTTTTTCTAAAATAATTCAAGTTCATCAAGCTGAGCTAATACAAATTTCGTCATCACTTTCATTATCAAGATTAATTACATTTTTTGCTGAAAGTAGCGAAAAATCAAGATCCAAAACTCAGTTCATTCCATCTTCTTCATCAACTGTAAAGACAAGCTCAAGTGGTGGGCGATCTACAAAATCAGTAGCACTCATTGCAAGAGCCAATCAGACCCCATCATCAGCTCCAAGACTTGTGTTTCTGGCTTTCAAATAACCATTTTCTTCATAAAGATCAAGCGGATCATTTTCAAAATCATGAGTAGAGTCTGGAGTTTTTACACAGACCATATCCATATGCGCTTGCAAAATTACACTTGATTTTGAA
>CAYUQQ010000048.1:0-7149 GCA_964446905.1 uncultured Candidatus Peribacteria bacterium | reverse complement strand
AAAAAATTATTTTTATATAATAGATGTAAGTTTTTCATATGTTCCTATAATATATTTTAAAAACTTTGTAAATCAAATTAAATTTATAATCTATCATAGAAGATATAATACAAATTTTTGCAAAAATTTATTATATATGTTATAATTTTATTATATTTATAATTTAATTTTAAAAAATGACACCAGATAAAAAAAGTCACGAAAAACATAATGAATCTTTATTATCGACTAATTTTGATTTCACATCTGAACTTAAAAAAATCTTAAATCCATCTGAGCCTGTTGTTAAGTTACAAGAAGAAAGAAAAAAAGAAATGATAAAAATTATTATGGACTTTTTAAACTTAGATTATAAAATGCATAATTTATTTAAAATAAATGATTTAATTAATAAATTTAATCAAAAATTTAATAAAGTTTTTAATAATGAAACGTCATATGAAGAAAAAACTGCTATGAAAAATTTTATTTTAAAAATTAGAGAAAATAAATTAAATGAAGTTTATTTTGAGATTTTAAATCAAGTTAAATGAAAAAATGATATTGAATTAATTGTAAAATTTATAAAAAATTATATAGAAAATTTTTTAAAAAAAGAAACTTGAATATATGATGAAAAATTCGATTTTTCACAAGAAAGCATAATGCTTATGAATTATATTAAAACTGATTTTAAAAAAAATAATTTTAATACAATAAAAAAATTGCTAGACACCACTTCTCATTGAAATTACTGATCAATAGATCAAAAACCATGAGAAATTGTTGTTAGTTTATTTCATTGATCAGATATGCTTGCCAAAAGTAGGATAGGCCCTATAAAAAACGGAATTTATGAATTAAAAGAGATAAGTCCAAATCATATAATTATTGCTGGAAAATTTATAAATAAAAATAACAATATTAAAAAATATGATTTTTTTGAAGTAAAAACAAGATTTGCTTGAGATAAGTGATGAAATTATTATGATAACTATTGAATAAGTAAATCTAGTAAAAAATAAATTATACTTAAAAAAACATTAAATATTAAATTAAAAACTTTTCAAAAAACTCACCGATACGGTGAGTTTTAAAAATTAATTTTAATTATACATGATCAAATTTAATTTCTGTCAATATAATTTTTTCTTGCTTTAAAATAAATTATTTCACAAAATGAATTAATTAAATTTGTTTGAATAAACTTATACTCAAACAAATTTAATTTTTCTAAATCAAAAATTTAAAAAATACTTAGTATATATTCAAATAAAATTCATTAACATTACACATAATACTGACTAATGTATTTTTTTTAAAGAATTTTAAATTTTTGATTTTAATAAAATATTATCAAAAAGTTTTTTTAACTTCTCATCAATTTCTTTTTTATTTAAATTACAAATTCATAAATCTACATTAATTCTCTTCCCTATTTCTTCTAATTTTCATATCTCATATAATGATTCAAAACTGGTTTCCATAAATTTAATATTTTTTGTATTTTTAGGAAAAATTTTTTTATATTCTAACCAATTAGGAATATATTTTTTTATAATTTCCTGCATATTTAATTTTAAAAAATTAAAATATAAATTTATACCCAATTAAAATTAATCAATAATTTTACAATAGATAAATAATCTAATTTAAAATTTTTTTGGATTAAAAAAAACCAAAAAAACCAAATCTTCTTTTGTGTATTAAAATTATTTAAAAAATTACAAAAAATATCTTTAAATTTTTTAGCATATTTGTAAAACTGAATTTTTTACAAAATACTTATTATGTAATTTTTAAAAGAAAAAATTAATTTGATTTTTCTTTTTGTTCTTCCAAGATAGCTTCATCTACCATTTTTCTAATTTCTGCAATTGCTCATAATAATGATTTTCTTAATTTTTCATCTGCTTCTGTTTGCATTTTTAATATTTTTGGCAAATAACCAGTCTTCCAATTATCTAAAATTTCTATTTTTTTTTCGTTAGTTAAACTCTCAAAAATATTTGTAATATTATATTGTATCTCTCAAGAAATTCATGATGATTCAAGCAAAGATCTTAACTTAAAATTTGTCATAAATAATTATTTAAATTAACAATCCATCTTGTGGATTTCAAGCAAATAAATTCTCTAATTGAGTAAATAATTCTTCCATAATTTTTATTTGTTCTTGATTTAATTTTTGTATAATTCTTTCTATTTTATCTTTTAATTCTTTAAGGTTTGCTAAATTATCCAAAGAATTTAAATCTTCTAGCAACTTTGAAACATCTATTGCTCAATTTAATTGCAATCATAATTTTTCTATAATTTTTTTAAGCTTATCTTTAATTTCTTGTTTTTGTTTTTCAATATCAATAAGTCTTTCTTTAAATTTTATTTTTTTTTCATCTTCTTTATCTTTAAAATTCTCATTTCACATACATATATATTTAAAAAAATATTTTTTTATTATCAATTATTATTTTGTAACTGGAGCTGCGTTTTGTAAACAAGCAACATTTATAAGAGCAACTTCTTTTGATCAAGAAAAAATCTTAAATGGTTGACATTCTTTATTTTCTGATTGAACAATTAAGGCATTAATAGCATCTGTTTGTCATAACTGATAATATCAGTTCATAACGTTTATTTTAAAACTCATAAATAATGTATATGATATATAAATAACTGAAAAAATAATCCAACAAGTAATAATAATAGTTTTTAAATACGTTTTTAAAAAATTATTAATCATAATTATAAAATAAAAAAATAAAATAAGTGGTTTTAATTTTATACTAAACTTAAAAAAAAGCAAAAAAATATAGTTGACATATACAATACTTAACCTGTTATAAATATTTTATTTATATAAAATAGAAATTAAATATTTAGATTTGTAAAAAATATAAGTTTATATAAAATATCGACTATTATTTTAAAAAATAAATTTAATTTAAAAAATGTTAAATCAACTTATTACAAAAATTTTCTGAGATCCAACAGAAAAAAAAATAAAAAAATATTATAAAGAACTTGAACAAATTAAAAAAATTGAAGAAATTTTTGTAAAAGAATTTCAAACTATTGATCAATTAAAATCCAAAACTCAAGAATTTAAATCAAAATTTGAATGATTAGATATTAAAAATGAAGATGATTACAAAAAAACTAAATCTATTTTAGAAGAAATTAAATTTGAAGCTTTCGCATTACACAGAACTGCATGTAAATTAATTTATTGAAAAGAATTTGATTTATGAGACAAAAAATATACTTGGAATATGATTCCTTTTGATGTACAATTGATTTGAGCTTTGGCACTAAATGAATGAAATATATCAGAAATGAAAACATGAGAATGAAAAACTCTTGTTGCAACAATTGCTGCTTATTTAAATGCTTTAGCCTGAATTCCTGTACATATAGTAACTGTAAATGATTATCTTGCATTACGTGATACAAAAGAAATGTGAATTATTTATAATACATTATGACTTAGCGTTTGAGTAATTAATCACGGTCAAAATACTCAAGAAAAACAAGAAAATTATAGTAAAAATGTTGTATATATTACAAATAATGAACTTGGTTTTGATTATTTAAGAGATAATATGTCACCAAATAAAGAAAGACGTGTATTGTGACATTTATTTTTTGCAATTGTTGATGAAGTAGATTCTATACTTATTGATGAAGCTCGTACACCTCTTATAATTTCTTCTCCAGACATGGAACCAACTAGTAAGTATATTAAATTTGCTCAAATTGCAAAAACTTTAAAAGAAAATTTACATTATAAAATTGATGAAAAATGGAAAACTGCTACATTGACAGATGCTTGAATAATTGAGATTGAAAAAATTTTATGAATTGATAATATTTATGTTTCTGCTAATTATAACGATATTCATCATATAGAAAATGCTTTAAAGGCACATACTTCATATAAAAAAGATATAGATTATTTAATCAGAAATGACGAAATTTTAATAATTGATGAACATACATGAAGAGTTTTACCAGGTAGAAGATATTCAGATTGACTACATCAGGCAATAGAAGCAAAAGAAAATGTAACTATTCAACAAGAATCAAAAACTTTAGCTTCAATTACATTCCAAAATTTATTTAGACTTTATAAAAAATTATCATGAATGACTGGTACAGCAAAAACAGAAGAAGAAGAATTTATTAAAATCTATAATCTTGAAGTAATTGTAATACCTACAAATATGCCAATGATTAGAGCAGATAAATCAGATTTACTCTTTAAAAATGAAGTTTGAAAATTTAATTATCTTGTAAAATTAATTAAAGAATTTTATAAATTATGACAACCAATATTAGTATGAACAGTATCTGTAGCAAAATCTGAATATTTAAGTGATTTATTAAAAAAAGAAAATATTCCACATGAAGTTTTAAATGCAAAACAAGATTTAAAAGAAGCTGAAATTATATCCAAAGCTGGTAATTTTGGAGCTATTACAATAGCTACCAATATGGCATGAAGATGAACGGATATAAAACTTGATGAAAAAGTAAAAAATCTTAACTGAACAATTAATATTTATAATCAAACATATAAAATATGAGGATTGGTAGTAATTGGTACAGAAAAACACGAAACAAGAAGAATAGACAATCAATTACGTGGTAGATCTGGTAGACAATGAGATCCTGGTACAAGTCAATTTTTGGTATCACCACAAGATGATATTATGAGGATTTTTGGCTGAGATAAATTATTTTCATTATTTAATTCAAATATTTTTTCTACTATCAGCCAAGATGAACCTTTAATAGAAAGTAAAATGTTAACAAATAAAATTGATAGCGTACAAAAACAAGTTGAATGAAGGAATTTTGATATAAGAAAACATGTTTTAGAATATGATGATGTTTTAAATAATCATAGATTAGCTATTTATTCAAAAAGAAATAAAATTTTAGATCAAGATAATATTCATCAAGAAATAATAGAAATCATTAATAATCAAATTATACAATTTATTGACGCCAAAATTCAAAATGAAAATTTTTTAGAAGAAGAAATGGAAAATATAGATTTATATCTAGAAGAAATTAACAAATTTGCTAATTATGAAATTTTATCAAAAGAAGAAATTTTAAAATTTAATAATAAAAATGAATTAAAAGATACATTAATTTCTTTAATTTTAAATAAAATTGAAAATTTAATAAAAAATGCAAAAGAAGAAGATTTTTATTATTTTGAAAAATGATTATATTTACAATCTATAGATGAATTATGGATGAGGCATATTGATGATATGAGTCATTTAAAAGAAGAAGTGGCTTTTGAATGATATGCACAAAAAAATCCATTAGTAGTATACAAAGAAAGAGCTTATGAAAAATTTTTAATTTTACTTGATGAAATATGATTTAAAATTACAAAATGAATTTTAACTGCTAATCCAAATCAAAAAATTGATCAAATACAAATAAATGAACAAAATTTACAATTAATTTTGGATGAAGCTTGAATTAAAAACATAGAAGATTTATGATGACTTGAAAATTTATTACAAGAAACCATAAAACAAAAATTTACTACTAATCCTGAAGAAAATAAATGAGTACGAGTATATAAAGTAGAAGAAAATAAAAACAATACTTTTGCAAAAGTATGAAGAAATGAACTATGCCCATGTGGAAGTGGGAAAAAATTTAAACAATGTCATGGTAAATAATTTAAGAAAATCCAAAACAAAACTTTAATTCAATATTTTTCTTAAAATTATTAATTATTTTATTTATTAAATACGAATATTATTTATGTTAAATAATATAGAAGAAAAAAATATAAATCAAAATATATTATCAGAAAATATAGACAATCCAGAACTTTTAAATAATAATGAAAATAACGATTTTGATAAAAATGATAAAAATGAAATTGATATTTGAATTATAACTAAATATGATACAGAAAAAAAATTAGCCTTAGTTGTTGATATTAAAAATAAATTTGAGATTTGAGATTTTTTAAAATTAAAAAATAGAAAAGATGAATTTGAATTTGAAATAGATACTATAATAAATAAAGAATGAAAAAAAATAAAAATTATGAAAAAGAAATATAAATCTTGTTGGATTAATATACCAAAAGATCCATGAGAAACTGCTTATTTAACAAGAAAAAAATGAAAATTAGAAGAATTCATAGAATTTTTAAGAGATTTAATAATAATATTACTTATAGTAATAATTATAAGAACATATATTGCATCTCCTTTTCAAATTAGCTGAAATTCGATGGAAAAAAGTTATCACAATAAAGAATTTATATTAGTAAATAAATTTTCTTATGCTCAAATTTGAAATTTTAAAATATGAGACCCTATTCGTTGAGATGTGGTTATTTTTAGACCTCATGCAAGTAATTGAAAAGAATTTTATATCAAAAGAATTATTTGAATGCCAAATGATACTATAAAAATTGAAAATTGAGAAGTTTATATTAAAAAATGAGGTGCAACTGATTTTATTAAATTAAATGAAGATTATTTAGATCCTATAAATAAATGATCCACTTTTCTTTGATCAAATACAGAAGAAAAAATTTTTGTTATACCAGAATGAGAATATTTTTTAATGTGAGATAATAGAAATAATTCTTCTGATTCTAGATCTTGTTTTATGTCTTGTTTTATATCTTGATCTAGTCATTTTATAAAAAGAAATGATATTATTTGAAAAGTATTTTTAGATTTTGGATATTTTAATATTTTAGAAATTTCAGAAAATAAAATTAAATTATGAACTTTAAAATGGATACATTATCCTAGATTTTTAAATACTACTAAAACATGGACTTATTATGAATTAGAATAAATTATTTTATAAAAAATTATTTTTTTCAAATATTTCTTAAATATAATCAAATAAAATTGATTAATATCCGCTCTATCACGTGAACTAACCTATTTTAAAGCAACAATAAAAATTATATTAGCAAAAATCTAATCTAATTAAATATAAATAAAAAAAATGTACAATATAAAAAGAGCTATTTTTTGTTGACACATTGAAAAAAACATGATATTCTATTATAGAATAGTTTTTTATAAATTAATTAGATTAAGAAAAACATATAAATACACAAAGCTCATTTTAAAAACTGAAAGTTAGAATATACAAAACTATTTAAAA
>CAYUQQ010000047.1:0-7153 GCA_964446905.1 uncultured Candidatus Peribacteria bacterium | reverse complement strand
CGTACATGATGAAATTTAATTACAGATTTTAGTGAAATTATAAAAGATAATATAGAAATTTACGATACAAAAAAAATTTCCAAAAATCTTTTAACAATTTTTAAAGAAAAAAAATATGATAAAATTGTAATTTTTTATAATTACTACATTTCTGCCATAAAACAACAAAATGTAGTTAAACAATTTTTACCTATAAATAAAACTTCAATTATAGAATATTTAGAAAATGTAGTTTGATTAAAATCTGAAGAATTCAAAAAAGAACATTATATAGAAACAAAAAATATTCTTATAGAACCAAGTAAAGAAATTATTATATTAGAAGTAATTCCTATGATTTTGGATTTAATGTTTTACGAAATTTTATTGGAAACAAAAGCAAGCGAACATGCTTCTAGAATGGTTGCTATGAAAAATGCTAAAGATAGTGCAAATAAAAAAGTATTTGAATTAACTTTAAAATATAATAAAGCTCGCCAAGCTAGTATTACTAGAGAAATTTCAGAAATTGTAGCTTGAGTAGAAAGTACCAAAGATTAATTTTAATTGATTTAAAAGATTTTTATTTTAAATATTTTAATTTTTTAACCTTTTAATTGATATGCATAAATGAATTATTATTAAAGTAATAGGCGTTGTAATCGATGTAGAATTTAAAGATTATGTACCAAATATTTATGATGCATTAGAGGTAATTTGAGCTCCTACTAAATTAACTTTGGAAGTTCAACAACAACTTTGAGATAATGTTGTACGTACTATTGCTATGAATCCTGTAGAATGAATCAAAAGATGACTAGAAGTAATTTCTACAGAAAAACCCATACAAGTACCAGTTTGACCAGAAATCTTATGAAGAATGTTTAATGTATTATGAGATACTATAGATTGAAAAGAAGAAGTTAAAACAAAAGAAACAATGTCAATTCATAAAAAATCTCCTGTTTTTACTGAATTATCTACAAAAACAGAAATTTTTGAAACTTGAATTAAAGTAATCGATCTTATAGCCCCAATATTAAAATGATGAAAAGTTTGATTATTTTGATGAGCTTGAGTTGGTAAAACAGTAGTAATGCAAGAATTAATTCATAATATAGCAAGTGAACATGGATGATATTCTGTTGTAGCTTGAGTTTGAGAACGTACAAGAGAATGAAATGATTTATATCATGAAATGAAAAATAGTTGAGTAATAGATAAAACGGCTATGGTTTTTTGACAAATGAATGAAGCCCCAGGTCCAAGAGCTAGAGTAGCTCTTACAGGTCTTACTATGGCAGAATATTTTCGTGATATAGAAAAAAGAGATGTACTTTTATTTATTGATAATATATTTCGTTTTACACAAGCTTGATCAGAAATTTCAGCTCTTTTATGAAGAATACCTTCTGCAGTTTGATATCAACCAACTTTAGCTACCGAAATGTGAACTTTACAAGAAAGAATAGCATCAACAAAAAATTGATCTATTACATCTGTACAAGCGGTATATGTACCGGCTGACGATCTTACTGATCCTGCTCCAGCAAATACTTTTGCCCACCTAGATTCTACAGTAGTATTATCTAGAGAAATTTCAGCTCTTGGTATTTATCCTGCAGTTGATCCACTTGATTCTACCTCTACTGTACTTACACCAAAAACTGTTTGAGATGAGCATTATTCTACAGCAAAATTAGTACAAAAAATTCTTCAAAGATATAAAGAATTACAAGATATTATAGCAATTCTTGGTATGGATGAATTGTCTCCAGAAGATAAATTAACAGTATTAAGAGCTCGTAAAATTCAAAGATTCTTTTCTCAACCATTTTTTGTTGCCGAACAATTTACTGGTACAAAATGAAAATATGTAAAATTAGAAGATACTATAAAATGATTTATTATGATAGCAAAATGAGAATTAGATAATATTTGAGAAAAACATTTTCTTTATAAATGAACAATAGAAGAAGTTATAGAGTCTTATGAAAAAGAAAAAACAAGTAAATAATTTATTATTTTTTATTTTAAATTATGAAATTTACGCTTATTTCTATTAAAAAAAAGATTCTTGATATAGATAATTGTAATTCTATTATAATTCCTACCAAATCTTGAGAAATCACAATTCTCGAAAATCATGAACCGATTATTTCTGCTTTAAAACCAGGTATTTTAAAAATAAATTACAACTCAAAAGAAGAATTATATGCTATATGATGATGAATTTTAGAAAAAAATTGAGATAAATTAACAATTATAGCTGATATGGTAGAAGAATGAGTAAATCTAGATTTAGAAGAAATAAAAGCAAAAAAAATGGAAGCAAAAAAATTAATGGATTCATATAAATCAGAAAATAAACAAATGAATATGGATGAATATATAGAATTAGAATTTGAATTTTTAAAAGAAAGTGCAAAAGAACAATTGGCTTTGAAGAAGTAAAAATGCAAGTAACAAATATTTATTAAATATTAAAATAGTTAATTTTACTCTCTAACTTGAAATTTTCAATAAACATCTTTTATTACTGTTACAAATTTTTGTTTTCAATTTTCTAAATCAATTTTAAATATTTTTTCATTTGTGCTTACATTTTTTACTTTAATATCTCTTATTGTTTGTCAAACTGTAGAAATATCTTGTTGTTCTAATAATATAGATGGACTTTCACCAAATTTAATATTTTCCTTTTGATTTAAATTTACTCTAGGATTATCTATTACTGTTTTCATACTTTTATAAAATTCATCATTTTTATTTACTTCTTCAAAGGTCTCCAAAATACTTGTATCAATTACAGAACTTAATAAAGGAATTTTTGATATAAATTTAGATATTTTTATATCAAAAGCAAAAATTATTATTACGCATAACACTGTAAGTCATACTCAAACTGCCACTTTCATTTTTAAAAAAATTTCTCAAAAATGTTTAAATTTATTAGCAATAAATCAAAATCATTTCATTTCTTTTAATTGTTTTTCTAAAATTTCAATATATCTTAATCATTCTGCTGTAATTTTTGCTTCCAAAAAATTAGAATAATAAATTTTTTTAACTAAAATTTTATTTCAATTATCTAAAAATAAAAAAATATTCTCAAAATCTATTTTTCTTTTTTTACACTTCTTTTTTGTTTCATTTAAAAAATTTTCATCTTCTACTATTTCATTATTTATTTCAATTAAATTCAAATATCATAATCAAAAATTATACATTGTACGTCTTTGAAATATTTCTTTACTGCAATTCAAATCAATAATGACTTGATCATTAAAATAATCCATTACATCTATAAAATCAAGATTTTGTTCTAACAATCACTCTTTTAATATATTTAAAATAAACAAATCAATTTTATTAATTTGCTCGGATGTTAGGTTTGTTTCAATCTGATTTACCATTATATTAAATTAATAATATTTATAAATTAAAAATATCCAAAATATTTTAACACATACATTAACAAAAAGTCAAAACTTTTTATTAAAAAATAAGACTTACAATTTTGATTTAAGTTTAAAAAATGATATAATAGAATCACTAATTTTTTATTTTAATTACTAATTTAATTAAATATGTTTTGAAACTTTACAGATGATTATAAAAAAATTCTTATTAACGCTGAAAATGTAGTTAAAAATAATTGATACTCGCAAATATTAACAGAAGATGTTTTTTTGGAAATAATTAAAAATCAAGTTAGTATTGTATATGAAATTTTTATGGATTATTGAATAAATGAAAAAGTTGTATTAGATGTTTTATCACAAACAGAATTTAATTTATGATTTGAAAATAGAAAATGAAAATTTATTTGAATTTCAGAATCTCTTAAAAATACAATTGTTTGAAGTTTTAAAATAGCAGCTAGTTTTAATAAAAATAAAGCATGAGTGGAAGATTTTATATTATCTCTTATTATAAATAATACTGAATGGTTTATAAATTTTTTAAATTTTGTATGAATTAATCCAAAAGATTTAGAACAAAGTATCTCCAATATAAATAAAAATTTACAATCAAATAAATATTGATGATTATTTGAGCCCATAAATAATATTTTAAATATTTTAGAACAATGATTTTTGGCATGACAAGATTTTGAAGATATGCAAAACAATCCATTTTTTGCTAATAAAAAACCTTGAGATCAAAAAGAAGAAACACAAACTCCAGCATTAGACTTTTTTGGTATTGATTTAACTGAGGAAGCAAAAAATTGAAAAATTGATAAAATAATATGAAGAGATAAAGAAATAGAAAGATTAATATCTATAATTAATAGAAAAACAAAAAATAATCCATGCTTAGTGTGAGAACCATGAGTTGGTAAAACTGCAGTAGCAGAATGATTAGCTTTAAGAATATCTAAATGAGAAGTACCTTTGGCAATGAAAAACAAAAAAATCATTAGTCTTGATTTATGATTAATGGTTGCTGGTACAAAATATAGATGAGAATTTGAATCTAGAATAAAACAAATTATAGAAGAAGCTTCTAAATTAGAAAATGAAATAATTTTATTTATAGACGAAATTCATACTATTATTTGAGCTTGATCTTGAGAAGGTACTTTGGATGCAGCTAATATATTAAAACCAGCTATGTGAAGATGAAAAATTTGTATTATCTGAGCTACTACACTAAATGAATACCAAAAATATATAGAAAAAGATAGCGCTCTTGAAAGAAGATTTCAAAAAATAGAAGTAGAAGAGCCTTCAAAAGAAATAGCAAAAGAAATAATTACTTGATTAAAAGAATGATTTGAAGAATATCATAATTTAATTATTGAAGAAGAAGCTATATTATGAGCTATAGATTATTCCATTAGATATCTTACAGATAAATATTTACCAGACAAAGCCATAGATCTTATAGATGAGGCCTGTAGTAGAAAAAGTATGAAATATAATTATATAGAAAATAATATAAAAGAATATAAACTTGAATTAGAAAAAATACAAAAAGAAATAGATAATTTTGTAATTTCTCAAAAATATGAAAAAGCAATACAAGCAAAAGAAAAACAAAAAGAAATAGAAAATAAAATTAAAGAAACTCGATGAAGAATAAAAATTCCATATGAAAAAAGATTACATATTACAAAAGAAGATATTCAACAAATTATAAATCAAATTACATGAATACCTATTCAAAATTTAAATATTGAAGATTTAGAAAAATTAAAAAAAATCGAATGAAATATTAAAAAATTCATTATATGACAAGACAATGCTATTAAGTCAATTGTAGATTCTATAAAAAGAAGTAGAACATGAATAGCAGATAAAAATAGGCCTATTTGAAGCTTTTTATTTTTATGACCAACATGAGTGGGTAAAACAGAGCTTGTAAAAATATTAGCATCTGAATTTTTTTGAGATAAAAAAGCATTAATAAAAATAGATATGTCAGAATATAGCGAAAAAGCATCTGTTTCTAAATTATTATGATCTGCTCCTTGATATATTTGATATGAAGAATGATGAATGTTAACAGAAAAAGTTCGTAGAAAACCATATTGTATAGTACTTTTTGATGAGCTTGAAAAATGAAATTTTGAAATTTTTAATATTTTACTTCAAATTTTAGAAGAATGAAGTTTAACAGATTCTAAATGAAGAAATATTAATTTTAAAAATACTATTATTATAATGACATCAAATATTTGATGAGAAGAATTTAGTTCTAAGGCATGACAAATTTGATTTAATATTTCTTGAAGCAATGAAGCTAATATTATTAAAGATTATTGAAAAATAAAAGATAAAGTAATTAAAAATTTAGAAGAAATATTCCCTCCTGAATTTTTAAATAGGATTGATAAAACTATAGTATTTGATCCATTAAACAAAAACGTCATTAAAAAAATAATAGAATTGCAATTGGCTCAATTAAATGAGAGATTAAAAGATATAAATAAAACCATAAAATATGATTCAAAAGTAATTAACTACATTTTATCTAAAACTTATAATCCAGAATACTGAGCTAGACCAATAAGAAGATTTATTCAAGACGTAATTGAAACAGAATTATCAAATCTATTGATAAATAAAAAAACAAATGATATAATATCATTATATATTAATAAATGAGAATTAGAATTTAATTAAAAATTATAAACAAATATTTTATTTTTATGAAAAAAATTATCGCAATTTTATTTATATTTATTATACCTATTAATACTTTTTGATTTAGTTGATTTTGAGAAAGTGTGTGATTAGATTTATATAAAAAAATTGATCAAGGAAATTTTGAAATAAAAAAATCTTATTTAGAAAAAGAATTAAAAGGTAGTGCAGAAAAATTGAATAAAATCTTAGATTTTGATTGGTTTAAGCAAGATTTTACAGCTTCAGAAATGGAAGAAATTTTATCATGATGATGAATAGATATAATTATGTCACATATGAAAGATGAATTTTTAAATGGTGCAATTAGAAATGAAGAATTAAATCAATTATCTATAGAAATTTCTAAATTATATAAACAAATAAAAGAAAAAATAGATATTAAAACAAAAGAAATTCAAACAATATCTAGTATTTGACTTTATACAGACTGAAAATTAGAAAATTCAGATTATGATTTAATGTATGATTTAGAAAATATACATAAAATAATTTTTGCTTCAGATATAGCATATAATTGAGTTGAAAATAATAATTTTTCTATGAATATTTGAGATTTATTTTCCTCTTCAAATGATGATATTATTTCTAATATAAAAAATTGAGAAAATTCTTGAAATAATAATTCTTTTGAAAAAAATCTTGAATGAGAAGATAAAAATTTATCTAAAATAAATTTAAATAATGAAAATACAGCCAAAAATGATCCTATTTACAATTCTAATGAAATTATTGAAAAAAATACATCATGTAAAACTTGAACTATAATTAAAAATTTAGATACTAATTTTATCCAAAAAATAAATAATCAATTAATTTATGGTAACAATTCTAGTAATATAAAAAATAATGTAAATAATAAGTCTAATTTAGATAACACTGAATTATTACAATGATCTAAAGAATGATGAAAATGATGAAAATCTTGATGATGATCTGGGTGATGAGGTTCATTATATGATACCTTTAATTGCAATTGAATTTTTTGTATAAAAATAGAATTTGATTTACCTGCAATT
>CAYUQQ010000046.1:0-7348 GCA_964446905.1 uncultured Candidatus Peribacteria bacterium | reverse complement strand
TGGTAGACTGGGCGGGGATCGAACCCGCGACCTTCGCCTTAAGAGGGCGCTGCTCTACCGACTGAGCTACCAATCCAAATAGGGTTTATAAAATTATTTCCTCTTTCATAATATGAAATATGATATTATAAAGAAGATAATAAATAAACTTATTTTTAATATTATATGTAATCTTCAAGTTGTAATGTACGTTATTATAAAAGATATAATTAAAAATCAAATTTTAAAATAAATATTTAAAAATATTTATTTTAAAAATGGTAAATACCTTTTTAATAATATTATTTTATTCTTAAATAAAATTAACAGATGTTCTCGTAGTAGAGAAATATTAATATTTTTTTCTTTCATTTTCTTTTAAATATTTTTTTCTAAGTCTAATATTTTTTGGTGTAATTTCAACATATTCATCTTCTTTAATATAATCAATAGCATCTTCTAATGTCATTTTTCTAATTGGAACAAGCTTAATTGCTTCATCTGTACCTGAAGCTCTAATATTTGTAAGTTGTTTATTTTTTGTAGGATTTACAGTAAGATCTCATCATTTTAGATGTTCTCAAATTATCATTCATTCATAAACTTCTGTGTTTGGTTCTATTAAAATAGGTCATCTATCTTGTAATTTCCAAAGAGAATAAGCCATTGTTTTTCAAGCAAATCAAGAAATCATAGATCAAATATCTCTTTTTTGTATTTCTCATTTGTATTTTTCATATGAAGAAAATGAATTATAAATTATTCATTCTCATTTTGTAAAAATTGTAAAAACAGATTTAAATCAAAGTAATCATCTAGTTGGAACTTCAAATTCTAATGTTGAAATATCATTATTAGTTTTTATGTCTTTTAGAATTCATTTTCTTGAACATAATTTTTCTATTGTTACTCAAGAAAATTCTTCTGGTACAATAACAATTACATATTCTATTGGTTCAAGCTTAACTCAATTTTGTTCTTTAAATATTACATGTGGACATCATACTTGAAGTTCAAATCATTCTCTTCTCATTGTTTCAATAAGTACTCATAAATGGAGTTCTCATCTTCCAGAAACCATAAATTTATTATCTTCTGAAGTAAAATCAATTTGTAATCATACATTCATTTCTAGTTCTCTTTCAAGTCTTTCTCTAATATTTCTAGAAGTAACAAGTTTTCATTCTTTTCATGCAAAAGGAGAATCATTTACCAAAAATTCCATCCTAAGAGTAGGCTCATCTATATTTATAGGAGGTAAAGGCTCTGAATTTGGGTTAATAGATATAGTTTCTCAAACATAGATATCTGGAATTCAAGCTATAGTAACAATATCTCATGGTAAAGCTTCTTCTACAGAGCATTTTTGAAGTCAAAGTGTAGTAAATATTTTTGAAATTTTTCAAATTCTTCTTACTCAAGAATTTCATATAATTGTAACTTGTTGTCAATTTTTTAATTTTCATTCATAAACTCTTCATATTCATAATCGTCATAAATAATTATCATAACTTAAATTTGTTATTTGCATTTTAAAATCTTTTGTTAAGTCAGTTTTTTCTATTATTACATGATTGATAATTGTTTCAAAAAGAGGAAAAATATTATTTTGTTCATCATTCATGTTTAAAATTGCCACTCATTTTTTTGCGTTAGCATATACAATAGGAAAATCCAATTGTTCATCTGTCGCGTTTAATTTAACAAATAAATCAAATACCATATTTACAATTTCATCTACTCTTGCAGTAGGTTTATCTATTTTATTTATTACAACAATTGGTTTAAGTCAAAGTTCCAAAGATTTTTGTAACACAAATTTTGTTTGAGGCATTGGTCATTCATAAGCATCAACCAAAAGTAAAACAGAATCTGCCATACGCAAAACTCTTTCTACTTCAGATCAAAAATCTGCATGACCAGGAGTATCAATTATGTTTATTTTAAATCATTTATATTGTACAGCAGTATTTTTTGCATAAATCGTAATACCTCTTTCTTTTTCTTGATCATTTAAATCCATAATACAAGTTCAGATTTCTTTGTGTTCATTAAAAACACCAGATTGTTTTAATAAAGCATCAACCAAAGTAGTTTTACCATGATCTACGTGTGCTATTATTGCAATATTAATATATAACATTTAAATAAAATTAAAAATATTTATTTTTTATATTTAATGAGAATTGGTTTTTTAATTTAAAGCAATATTGTTAACCAATTTCTATTAGATATATAAAAAATAAAAATAGTTTTTATAGTTTTTTAAAAAAAATGGAAAAATTTATTAGAATTAGAATTTAATTAAAATTCATTCTTTTTCTTTTCTTCATTTTAATTCATAACTATTTTCTTTCATTGATTTTTCTGAAACAATAATTCTGTAAGGAATTCAGATCAAATCAGCGTCCCAGGCTTTTTGACCAAATCAAATTTCTCTATCATCTATTATAACTTCTTTTCATTCTTTTTCAAAAGTTTCTGCTAATTTTAAAGCTTCTTTTAAATAATCTCAATGTACAATAATATAATGTGAAAAAGGAGCAATATTTTCTGGCCAAATTATACCATTTTCATCATTATATTTTTCTACAATTGCTGCCATGGTTCTATCAATTCAAATACCATAACAACCCATATAAATAAGTTTGTTTTTTCAATCTTTATCTACAAAATTAAAATTCATTTTTTTACTATAGTGATAACCTAGTTGAAAAATATTTCATACTTCAATTCATTTTGATTCATAAAAAATTTCGTTATCTAAAGTTAAATGTCAATCTTTTGCCATTGCTATATCTCATTCTATATGTGGTTTATAGTCTCTATCTATATTTATATTTAATAAATCAGTATTTTTTTTATTTGCTCATCCATAAGCATTTTTTATAGTTCTAAGTGAATCATCCGCAACTATAATAACATCTTTATTAATATTAACTGGAGATATAAATCATGGCTCTGTTCATAATAATTTCACTTCTTCATCTGTGACAAGCCTAAGATCATTAGATTGAGATATTTTTGCTAATTTTGTTTCATTTACATCAAGATCTCATCTTATAATTGCTAATATAAATTTTCATTTTTCATTTACAAACAAGACATCTTTTATTTGTTGCCAAAGAGGTAAATTATGAAAATTTACTCAATCTTCCATTGTTTTACCACGAGTAGCATTTATTTCTTTTAATTCTTTTAAATCTTCATTAACATTATATGTTTGTTTATTAAATTTAGCTATATCTTCATGAGTATTATATTTACCATCTTTAGTAGATAAAAATCTACTTTCTCAAGTATCACTTACAACTACAAATTCATGACAATAATCACCTCCAATATATCAATTGTCTGCATCTACAGGTAAGGCATCTAATCATAAAATTTTAAAAATATTAATGTAAGTATCCCACATTTTTTTATATTCAATTTTAAAATCTTCTTCATCTGTATGAAATGAGTATGCATCTTTCATTAAAAATTCTCTAAGTCTAAGTAATCATCATCTTGCTCTCATTTCATCTCTAAATTTTTGAGAAAATTGATAAATATTAAAAGGTAAATCTTTGTAACTGATTGTAAATTTTCTTACTAAATCAATCATCATTTCTTCTGCAGTTCATCATAATGCAAATTCTGCTTTATTTCTATCTTTTACTATCATTAATTCAAAACCAACAGATTCTGTCCTATTTGTCTCTTTCCATAATTCAAGAGGATGTAAAACTGGAGCCAAAATTTTTAATGCTCATGTCTTATTCATTTCTTTTTCTATAACTTGCGTTATTTTATCTCTTACTTTAAGTCAAAAAGGTAAATAATAATATCTTCATGCTGCAGATTCTCTAATAAATCAAGCCTGAAACAATAATTGATGACTTTTTATTTTAATATCTGTAGGTATATTTTTTAAAGTTTTAAATGGAAATTTTGATAATTGAATCATATGTAATATATAAAAAAATATTTTTAACTTTCAATTTATACTCTAAATTTATTAAAAATCAATTTAAAAGTTAAGGAAATACACAATAAATACTTAATTTTTATAATTAAATTGATTATTTAAGCTTTATAAAGCAATTTAAAATTTTTAATTTAGATTATTTTAAAAGTTTATAAACATATCTAAACAAAATTAATAAACTAGTTCACGACACATAGTGTAAATTAGTTTATTTTAAAGCAAGAATTAATTATATTAGTAGAAATCAAATTTAATCAGACCTATTATTAAGTGTATTAAAAATTTTTTTGATTTTAATTTTTTTTTAAATACATTATAATATATATCTAAATAAAAATTGTTTTTTTGGTTTTTTAGAAATTTTTTAAATTAGACCAAGGATTAACCATCAAATAATTTTATTTAAGAATATTAATTTTTTTATTTTATAGTTTTAATTATGGATATCGAAATATGGTTTAGATCAAATTATATAGATTATATTCATAATAATCATAAAATAACTATTTTTAGACCAAATAATCGTTTTTATCCTAATCCAAAAAGTTTTTCGATTGGCATGGTAGAAAGAGCAAGAGTTATTGAAATTCCTTGAAATGACAAAGAATGAATTCGTCCTAAATTTTTTCCAAATATAGTTGAATTTTTTAAAGTTCATTCTATGGAAGTATTTTTATTTTCTAATTATTTAAAAACTATGAATTTTCCAAAAAATATTCCTGATATAAAAGATTATGACAGTCTTATGATTCATTTAAAATCAATTTATTGAGAAGAATTAATAAATAATACAAAAGAACTTACTATGATAAATTTAGAAAAAATAAAACCAA
Organism: uncultured Candidatus Peribacteria bacterium; assembly: GCA_964446905.1. Lineage (GTDB taxonomy): Bacteria > Patescibacteriota > Gracilibacteria > BD1-5 > UBA2023 > CAYRGR01. Next base: position 2,566 of record CAYUQQ010000046.1, on the reverse strand, counting down.
TTTCAAATAATTTGGATAATACAGATAAGTTTCCTACTCTTTTTGAAAAATGACTTTTAAAGTTTGCGAAATTACCAGAAAATAATATTAAAAATATCGATGAATTAATGAAATTAGATTATTTTTCTTTGGTATTTATTAATCATGATTATGCAGGCTTATCGCCAAAAATGTGGAATGCAGTTACAAAAAAAATGTGATTAAACATTGGTACATCTATGGTAGTAGCTGATCCAAAAAATCTTTCAGAGATACTTGATTTTTTAAGATATACAAAAAAATATATTGGTTGAGGATTTTGAGTGTGATTCAAAGATACATGATTTGATTTTTTGAAACAAGTTTCATATTGATATGTGAATCCTTTGGCAGAAGAAATGTGATCAATTAATTTTTGAGCTCATTTTTGAGATGAAATTCATTGATTTAATTCTGATGCTATTGGTTATGTTACAAGTCTTTGAGAAAAATTTGAATCATTATGAAAAAAGTTAAATTGATCTAGTGTAATTGTTTTGTGAGCCGGATGAACATGAAGATGAATTTGTTTTGAATTATTATATAATTGAGTAAAAAATATTATAATAATCAATAGAACTTTACAAAAAGCTCAAAATCAAGCAGATAAATTAAATTTAAAAAAATCATGAAGTGCTTTTGCTTTTTCAGAAAATGAAAATTTATTAAATTTAATCAATAAATATTCTGTAGACGCTATAATTAATGTTTCAACAAAATGAGCAGATTGAGATTTTGAAGATTATAATGCTCTTACTCCTACAAATATTTCAAAAGAAGAAAATAAAAAAATTGCAGAGCAAATAGTAGAGCTAATTCCAAATAAAAAAATAATTTTTAGTGATATTAATTTAACCAAAACAAAAACAACTCCATTTTTACAACTTTGAGAAAAATATAATTTTCCTATATTAGATGGTAAAAAAATGGTTGTTTATCAATGAGTAGAAGCAGTATGGATTGTTTTATGACATCTTTTAGAACAAAAAGGTTTTACAAAAAAGGATATTTTTAATGTCATGAACGAGAGTGTTTTTTGAAAACAATAGATTTTAAAATTTATCTATATTAAAAATGCAAAATAAAGTATTGATAGTACTTCCATGTAGATTAAAAAGTACTAGACTTAAAGAAAAACATTTAATAGAACTTTCAAATTGAGAAACTATTTTTGAAATGACTTATAAACATTGTATTAAATCAAAGGCTGATAAAGTATTTATAGCTACAGATGATACCAAAATTTTTTTGAGAGCAAAAAAATTTACAAAAGATGTTATTATGACAAGCAAAAATCATAAAACTTGAACAGATAGGGTAGCTGAAGTTGCAAAAAAATTTAAAGAATATAAAATAATTTTAATTATTCAATGAGATGAGCCGTTAATTAATGTAAAAGTAATTAATAATCTCATTGATAATATAGTAAATAGTAATAAAGAAATTGTAATGTGTACGGTTGTGACTAATTTTAAATCCATAAATGACTTAAAAGATCCCAATATAGTAAAAGTAGTAATTGATAAAAATAATAATGCACTTTATTTTAGCAGGAGTATTATTCCTTATGATATAACTTCTCAATTAAATTGATGAAAATTAAATTTAAAAAATTATTTAAAACATTTATGATTATATGCATATAAAAGAGATTTTTTGTTAAAATATACCAAAATGAAACAAACTTCTATAGAAAAACTAGAAAAGTTAGAACAATTAAGAATTTTGGAAAATGGTTATAAAATAAATGTAACAAAAACATCTTTTGATGGTATTTGAATAAATACAAAAGAAGATCTAGATAAATTAGAAAAAATCTTAAAATCCCGTAGTTTAAAATAAACTTATTTATGTTCTTTAGATAAAAAATAAATAAAAAAATAAATAATTAAAATTACCAGGATTGATACAATTTGACTAAAATAACCATATATTATATTTGGAAAAAATAAATCAAGATCTAAAATATTAAAATAGTTAAGATAAGTTATATCTAATCTAATAAAAGAATATATTATAAGCAATATTATGTGAGTAATAGCTGAAAATAATATCAGTCTTTTTAGTACTAGTAAATATTTATTTTTTTTAAATTCCATCATATTATTTATTAATATACCAAATAAAATTGATCGATACTTATACGATAGCATGAATTAGTTTATTTTAAAAAAATTTAATATAATGTTAAAATTTCTTTCACTTGATTTTATTTATATTATAGAAATATATTAGATATAATATTGTTTATTTTTTAAAATAAATATAAAATATATAAAAAAATTTAAGAATTCAAATTTTTAAAAAATTATAAAAACAGGATATATTAAAATTTTTTATACAAAAAGGTCTTGCAAAACATTTTGATTTTTTGTAATTTTTAATATAATCAAATTAGATTTTAATTATTTTTAAGCATATTAAATGTATAGGAAAAAAAATTCTAAAAAGTATCAATTTAGTCAAAAATTTAGAAATATTATGGCTTGTACTATATTATGATTTTTTTGAATTTTATGATTTTTTTGAGATAATAATTCTTATATTG